>VGEM01000316.1 GCA_016869315.1 Alphaproteobacteria bacterium
ATTGCGACGGCGACCGCCGAGATCGTTGGCGCCGTGGCCCATACCAAAGCCCGCATCTGCTGCACGCGCAAAACAACCCCCGGGCTGCGTGCGCTTGAAAAATACGCCGTTCGTTGCGGCGGCGGGATCAATCATCGCTTCGGTCTCTACGACGCCATCTTGATCAAGGACAATCATGTGGCCGCCGCGGGCGGCGTGGCCAAGGCGGTCGAGGCCGCCCGCCGGGCCGCGGGCCATATGGTCAAAATCGAGGTCGAGGTCGATTCGTTGGCTCAGCTTGATGAGGCGCTCGGCGCGGGGGCCGATGTCATCATGCTCGATAACATGACGCCCGCCGAACTGAAGGCCGCCGTGGCACGCGTGGCCGGTCGTGCCGTGCTCGAAGCCTCTGGGTCGGTGACGCGAGCGACCGCGCCCGCCATCGCCGAAACCGGCGTCGATCTCATCTCGGTTGGCTGGATCACCCACTCGGCGCCGAGTCTGGACGTGGGGTTGGATTTCCTGCCTTGAAACGGAAAACCCCGGCTCTTTCGGAGCCGGGGCTTTCTCTTGTTCTCGGTCCTCAGTCTTCTCCGGCCGGCCCCGTGTTCAGGGCGCCGCCGGAAACGGTTAGCGCTTGATCGAGAGCAGTTCTTCGATCATCTGGTCCGATGTCGTGATCACCTTGGCAGCGGAAGAGTAGGCACGCTGAGTGGTGATCATGCGGGTGAATTCCTCGCCGAGCTCGACGGTCGATGATTCGAGTGCGGCCGAGTTGACTTCGCCGGCGCCGGCATCGCCCGCTTCGCGCAGAGTCGGATTGCCCGAGAAGTCGGTCGCGATCCAGGTGTTGCCCGACAGCGATTGCAAGCCGTTCGGGTTGGTGAAGGTCGCCACCGGGATCATGAACACGGGCCGCGTCACGCCGTTGTCGAACAGCGCGGTGACGATACCGTCGGTGCCGATCGACACGCCGGCGAAGTTGCCGAACTTGGCGCCGTTCTGCTGGAGGTAATTGAGCTGGAAATCTCCCGAGAGCTGGGTCAAGCCGTCCGGCGTGTTGTAGTTGCCGATAAAGACCTGGATCGCCGGGCTGCGCGTGTTGCCGGCGACTTGATTCAACGCGCCATTGGCCCATTGCAGCTCGACCGTGTGTTGCGGCGAGGGAGCGGTATTGCCCGTGCGGCCGAAGAACTCGCTCGGCGTGCCGTTGCCGGCGAATTTGACCGAGGACTGGTTGAGCCCAGGTAGGCCGGTGACGGGGTCGATCAGGCGATACCAGCCGTAGGTCGAGTTGAGCGCAGGGATGGTATAGCCCTGCGGCGCCAACGTCGTGGGATCATCCGGCCGGTTCTGGAATACCAGCTGCTTGGGTGTCGTTGCGCCGTCCCTGATGCTGGCGTCGAAAGTGAACGTGTTGTTCTCGGAGGCCTGGTCGAACGTGATTCCGTTCTCGCCGGGGATGCGGCGCGCCCAATTGCCGGGAGGCGATGGCGGTGTGCCAAACACCGAAGCGTCGCTCAGGTAGGTATTGATGGTGCTGGCGAGCTGATCGAGGATCTGGCTCAACGTCCGGTTCTGATTGTTGACGTTACCACCCGACAGGGCCGGATTGTCGGCCGCGTTCGACAACGTAATGTTGACCGGTACGCCATTGGCCGAGAAGTTGAATGTTCCGGTCAACGTGCCCGTAAATTCGCCGTTGACGTCAATTCGGCCGGCAGCGAAGTGGACTTCGCCGTTTTGCGTCTTTTGAGTGACCACGGCCGATTGCGGCGGCTGTTCGAGCGACGTACGCCAGGTGTTCTGACCGGACTTGGTGAAGGTGTAGGTCAGATTGTGCGGATTGCCCAAGCTGTCGAACGTCAGGGCGTTGACGCGATTCTGGTCGCCCGTCGCGGCTTCAGCACGCAAGTTGGCGCCGAACGACAGTCTCGTGGTCGGCGATGCCGTGCCGCCGATGGTTTCGAGGTTCAAGGGCCGCAGGTTTTGGTTGTCAATCACGTTGTCGTTGATGACCACCTGGTCGCCGTCGCCGTTGGTGTAGGCCTTCATAAACACGTCGTTACCGACGCGGACTTGGGCTGCCGTCGGCACGCCGTTGAAGAACGTGAGTGGCCAGCCCTGCATGTAGGATCCACCGACGTTTTGCAGGAAGCCTTCTTGGTCGACCTTGAACGATCCGGCGCGCGTGAACGTATAGAGGTCCGTTGATGTCGGCTGCGCCGCCGCATTGGTGATGAAGAAACCCTGGCCTGAAATCGCGATATCGGTCGACGATGTGGTCGCCTGCAACAGTCCCTGAAGATCGACCGACTGGCGAGGCGCCGACTGCACGCCGCCCGGCGAATATTGGGTCACCGAGACCTGCGTGGTGATGAGGGTCTTGAAGTTGACCCGAGTCGCCTTGTAGCCGACCGTGTTGACGTTGGTCACGTTATCGGCAATTGCGCCCATGGCGCTGGACTGCGATTGCAGCCCCGAAACGCCCGAGAATAGTGCACCGAACAGCGACATCTTTCGTCTCCTTCTAATCTCCCCCGATTTCGAACCGACGCTTGGGTTCGGGACCAGGAGCCACCCTCAAACCTGGAGGAGTGGGGTTAAAATCCGCCTAACGTTGGGCCTACGAATTGGTTACCGACAGCACCTTGTCGACAGGAACGCCCAGTTTTCCCATCACCAGCATGGTGTTGCCGTCCTTCGACGTGACGCCAGTGACCTTGCCGAAGGCGGTTGTATAGGTCTCGATCGGTTCGTTGGTCGACGACAGTGCGGTGACCTGAATCTCGTAGTTACCGTCGGGCAACTGCTTGCCGGTCGAATCCTTGCCGTTCCATTCGAGGGGGTGGACGCCCTGAGTCTTATTGCCGGCCGCCGAGTAGACGATATCGCCGCTGGCGTTCCGGATGATGATGGCGGTGCTGAAGGCATCCTCGCTCAAGCCGTAGGCCGCCTTGGCGACGCCGCCTTGGAGCGGAATCTTGTTCGACGCCGCCTCGACCGTCTTGCCGATGTAGTTGACGGTGTTGGTGACGATATTCTGCTGGGTCAGACCGATCAGTTTGGTCAGGTTCTCGTTCGAATTGATCTGCTGTTCGACCTGGGCGAACTGAACGAGCTGATTGGTGAACTCGGTCGAGTCCATAGGCGACAGCGGGTCCTGGTTCTTGAGCTGCGAGGTCAGCAGCACGAGGAACGAATCGAGGTCCTTGGTCAGCTTCTTTTTCGCCGCGTCGGCCTTTGACAGAACCGGACCTTCGGCGTCGGCTGTTCCTGTAATTGCTGCGATATCCATGACGGTGCTCCGGCGTCCTCAAGCGTACGTATCGACGCCACCGCGGAGACGAGCCGCGCGGGCATAATCGTAGTTCTGTTGGTCTTCGGCGATATCGTCGTTGGCAGCTTCTTCTGCGGCGCCGCGACCGAGATCGCGCTCGGGCGCGCGGCCGCGATCGTCGGCCAGCTTTTCGCTGTCCTGGCCGCGCAGATTGAACTCGAGGTCTTCAGCGCTGGCGCGCAAGCCGGCATCCTGAAGCGCGCGTTCCATGCCGCGGGCGTCGGCCTTGAGCAGTTCGAGCGTCGCCGGGTTCTCGGCCGCGATGGTCGCCTTGACCTTGCCGTCCTGGGACATCTCAAGCGTGACCTCGATGCGGCCGAGTTCTTCGGGCTTGAGCTGAATGGTCACGCGATCGACACCCGCCTTGGCGGCGCGCGTGATGTTGACCTTGATCTGCTCGATCACTTCTTGCGGCGTGGTCGGCGCCGGCTGGTCGGCTGCTTTGGTTCTCGCAACCTGCGTCGTCGCGTTCTGGCTCATCAGGCCGGCGAAGCTGTTATTCGACGACTGGTTCTGTTGTGGATTGGTTCCGGCGGGCCGTTCGATCGCTTGGCTGGGCGCGCCTTCGGCGCGGACCGCGCCGGCGCCGGTCTGCGACCGCGCCAACGATCCGGCGTTCGGATCGAGCGCGGCGAGGCGCGGAGCGACGCTGGTCCAAGGCGAGGCCGTGCGCGGTTCCGGTGACGCGATGACGGCGTCATCGACGACGGGTTCGCCGAGTCCCGTTCCTGCCATGCCGTTGGCGATGTTCTCGACCCGCATGTCGGCCGGATTGTAGCCGGCGAAGGGATTGTACTTGCTCCATTGAAAGCCGACGCGGCCGGAGGGCTGTCCGTCGACGACGACCTTGACTTCGATCTTCATCTCGTCGCCAAGAGCGCGGGTGAGGTCTTTCGATTGACGAAGCGCCTCGGCAGAGCGGAGATCGAGCGTTGCTTTGGTTTCGCCTTCGGCACCCGCCTCGGCGGCGAGCTCGCCCTGTTGGGCCTGCTCGGTGTTGGTTGCGGCTTTCTGGGCGGCCGGTTGAAGTGCACCGACGAGGCCCCGGAAAAGACTGGCGATCCGTTCACGACCATCGCCGTCGGCATCGATTGCGCCATCGGTCGCCGTGGCAATCGCGATCTGTTGCAGCGCCGGACCCGCGTCCGCGCCGTCCACGCCATCGAGCAATTGCCCTCGAGCGTCGGTGCCGAGCGCCGCGTTGAACGCCTGCTGGAGCGCCGCGGCGAAATCCGGGTTCTGCTCTGCAACCGCCAGCAACGTATCGAGGTCTACGATGGCGATCTGCTGGGTTTCGCCGGTCGGCAGTTGAACCAGG
>VGEM01000317.1 GCA_016869315.1 Alphaproteobacteria bacterium
CGCGATCAATGCGCGCAGGAGCGGGCACACGAAATCACTGAATACCTGGTCTTGCCACGCCGAGTCGGTCGAGGTTGGCAATCCGAGAACGGCCGCCGCAGCCAATAACAAAGCCGGCGGCAGTCGCTGGTTCGAAGCAAGCGCGTTGGCCAGCGCGCCAAAGCGCTCGGCAACGGTCGCGCCATGCTCGGACACAACATTCAGTCGATGCAGTCCGCGCGCAGTCGCCAGGAACGTGCGGTCTGCCAACGGTGCGCCGTGGCTCGCGATCACAGCGTCAAGGCCAGAGGCGAGTCTTTGCGCCGTTGACTGACCGTCCGCGAGTCGGCCGCCGGCGGCAACCGCAAAGGCCGCGACGAACAGTATGCGCGCGCCGACCGGATCGTCGCATCGTTCGCGACAGCATCCCTTGAGAAGAAGAACCAGCGGCGTGGCGCCGAGCCGAACCGCGAGAAGGTCAACCAGAGTTTCGCAACGCGGATGATCGGCGCTCAACATCGCGCCGAGTGCGGCAACGAGAACCTCGAGCGCATCGGCGCCCGGCCCTGAAGGCAAAGCAATTGCGGCCGTCGGGTCGCGCTGCTCCAGCGCCTTGATCGCGGCGACAACAAGTGAGGGCGTCGCCGGATCGATCGGGAGATCGATGGGCGGCAGGCGTTCGGGGTCGAGATCTATGGTGACGATCGGCATGTGATGTCCGATGGCAATACCGCAACGATCCGGCCTATTCGTCAAGTGTTTCGCAAGAAAACCGATCTTCGTATTCGCCCAGATGTCGAGCGCAACGACGAGTGGCCCGATGCCATAACACTAACTGTCGCTTCATCGCCCTCCCATCCCATGAGCCCCACCTATGTCCGACACTCCCCACGCGGCCGGCCACGCCGCCGGCGCCGGCAACGGCGAGTGCAAGAAATTTCGCGAGATGATGGCGAGCGAGCTGGCGACCGCGTGGTCGCGGGCGCTGTTGTTCGCGCTGCTGTTCCTGATCTCGGGCGCGGTGTGGGCGGGCTCGACCATTGTCGAGTTGCAGGCCGACAAGATTACCTCGGCGCTGTCGGCGCTGGACGAGTCGATCCGCGAGATTCGCGCCGAGTTGAAAACGCTGCGCGAGCGCGATGCGGGCCTGGCCGAAGCCGACGTCGAGCTGCGTCTGCAGGCGCAGCGCAACGCCGACGCCATTGAAACGATGCGGCAGGACATATCGCGACAGAGAGAAAGGGAGCGCCGCTGATGGCCATCGACCCCGCCACCGGACTATGGAAGGACGAGGACGACTCGGTCTCGAAAAAGCTGACCGGTCTGCTCGATCAAGACAACGCCTATATGAAATAGGCCGAGACCCAGGGCCAGCAGCAGGCCGGCAAACGCGGCTTGTTGAACTCGTCGATGGCGGTCGGCGCCGTCTAGGACAGCCGCGTCAAGTCGGCGCTGCCGATCGCGAGCCAGGAGGCGAGCCAGGTTCATGCCCGCAACATGTCGGCCCAGCAGTTCGGTCAGGAGAACGTGCTGCAAGGCGCACGGCTGCGCTCGACCGAAGGCATCGAGGCGGCCAACCGTCAGAGCGCGATAGATCGACAGATGGCGGCCGATCGCGCAGCGCACGATCGCGCGCTGGCCGACAATGCCGCGGCCAAGGAGCGCCTCGGCATTCAGATGACGAGCGAGGAGAGGCGGGCCAAGGAAACAATAGCTGCGGATGACGCACGCCATGCCCGCATAATTTCCGCCGAAGACGCGCGTGTTGCGCGCTCGGACACCGAGGCCTGGCGACGCAACGAGGCGACCAATCTGGCCAATACCGAGTCTGCAAAACAGGATCGCGCGGCTAAGCAGCAGGCGGCGATGATGGAAAACATCAATATCGCTAATGCCACGTACAATCAGGCTCTGACGGCGATCCACAATAATGAGAACATTCCGGCCGATGTTGCAACCCGGATGGCGATCAACGCGGCGGCCATCCGCGACGGCTCGCTGAACATGTTCAAGCAAGTAAGCAACGTGGACTTCCACTGGTCGAGTCCGGCGATTTCGCCGCCGCCGACCGCTCAACCGGCCACGACCACCGACACCGCGGCCTCTTCTGGCGCCGGGTCCGCGCCGGGCACCACCTACGACGCCAGCGATTTTCCGCCTCCATAACACCCAACCGGAGCCGTCCTCATGGGTCTCTTCAAATCGATCGGTAAGGCCTTCAAAAAAGTCGGCAAGGCCGTGGTCAAGGTCGCGCCCTATGCACTGGCCGCGGCCGCCGTCGTCTACACCGGCGGTGCGGCGCTGGGCGCCACCGGCAGTTTCAGCCAGGCGGTCGCCTCGGGCGTCACCAAGATCGGCCTCAAGGGCGCGGTCGGCAACATTGTCACGAATGCGCTGACGCACGCCGGCATGGGCGCCATACAAGGCTTTGTCACCGACGGCAAGGCGGGCCTGAAGCAGGGCTTCAAGTCGGGGCTGTTGTCAGGCGCCGGTCAAGGATTGCTCGACATCGCCGCCCGGCCGGCTGCCGGTTCGGCCTCCAGCGGCGCGGCCGCGCCACCCGCTGCCGATCCGCTCAAAGAATTCTCCAGCGGCTCGATCCCAGGGCTTACCTCCGGCGGAATCAACGGGCTGTTGGGCGCGCCTATGGCCGCAGGCGGTGGAAGCGGGGGCGGCGGCACTGGAGGCAGAGGCGGCGGAAGTGCGGGCGGCGGTGGCGCGGGCGGCGGCAGCGCGGGGGGCGCAGGAAGCGGCGGTGGAGGCGGTGGAGGCAGTGGAAGTGGAGGCGGCGGCGCCACCGGGCCCACCGCTTCCGGCTCGGGCGCGTTATCCACGATTTCCGACGCCATCGATTTGGGGGCGTTTATGGTCTGTTCAAGAATAAAGAAACCCCCATACAACCCCGCGCTCGAGGTCGAGAAATTCAGGGCCCAGACCATCGCCGACAATTACAAGGGGCGCGGCGGGCTGCTGACGGCCGAGACCAACATTCTCGACAAGTCGCCGCGGCCGACGCCGTTGCAGTATTTCGCGCCGGCCTATGGCTACGAGTGGGTCTACAACCCGACCACTCGCCGGATGGAACGCGTTGGCGTCGCGCCGGTGCGCCCGGCGCCCCAGGCGCAAATCTGATAACGCCAGCGCCGTGGGCGCCAGCCGTGCGCTGATTCAAAAGCTGCCGCGGTAAGCCCTTGATTCGGGGCGGGACCTCAACGTTCGAAAGTCGACGCCGCCCTCGCCAAGGATTCGCGCCATGATTTCGTGCGCGCGACCGGCAGTATCAAGATCGGGTGGCAGGCAGTTGGAATCGTCGGAGAAGGCCGCGCGAAACGCGCGTTCGGCATCTTCGCGAATCCGCTTAAGCTCGTCGCCGCGGTGCCGCGTGCTGGGAGGTAGCCCGGCCAAAATGTCGTTCGCGACCTTTTCCGCCCATCGATCGGCTTCCAATTCGTTGGCGACGAATCCAAGTCCGTAACGATAAGCTTTCGCCACCTCGACCTTGGCGCCGAGATCTTCGCCCTCGGCGAGGCTCAGCAGCATGAAAGACGCTTTGCGCTGTTCGATCGGTGTGCCGATCGTCAACCATATGCACGCGAGCGGAAAAGCATGTCGCTCGGCGACGTCATGGTGAGGCTGACTACTCATGTATCGCCGGTACCAGTCGAGGCTCTGCACGCGCGTTCTGGCGTCGCCATTCGATTGCCAGAACAAGAATCCAAGTTCTGCTTGCGCCAACGGGTCGCCAGCGAAGGCGCGCTCGTGGAGTGCGAGAGGGAGCCGATCCTCTGATGCCCAAGCAGCCGCTGGCAATCGCACCGCGGCCGCGACGAGCAAGGCCGCAACGAACGTGAGGACTGCGCGTCGTAGAGGGTTCATGACGTTTGCGCGTGTCGCCCGAAGCTTCGTGATCCCGACATCGTCTTGGTCTCGCTCAAATCACAGAATCGAACCCTGATCGGCGAGCAATATTTGGCAAACAATATGGCGAGAATGCGTCGCTATCCCGCCGGTGTCCGGCACAACAGGCGCCAATCGGATACCGCCGGCGCTCGTATCCACATCCGATAACCAACCGGAGCTCAGATCTCATGTCCCGACAAACGATGCCGGTTCAGCCGATGCCGGCCGCTGCCGCTCGGCGCCCGCCCGCCAACGGTCTCCTCTCTGGCCCGCCCGCCGCGCCGCAGCCGGCCGCAGCTCTAACCCCGGCCCAATCCCAAGCCGTGCCCGCACAGCCGAGCGATGGCGGCGACACCGTGACCCCCGAGGAGCAAGCGCAGTATGACCGCTTTGTCGGGCTCGCGTTCGATCTGGTTCACAATCCGAAGAACCAGAACGTCACCGGTGCGATCGAACAGATGTTGAAAGTGCCGAACACCAAGGAGGGCCTCGCCACCGCCGCGGTGACGGTGGCGATGAAGGTTTACGACGCGGCCAAGGCCGAAGGCACGCGCCTGATGCCTGCGGTGCTGCAGCACGGCCTGGTCGAGATCGTCGAGGATCTGGGCGAGCTCGCGCGTGGCCGCGGCATCAAGCAGCTCGACGAGGACGAGTTGTCCGGCGCCTATATCGGCGCGCTCGATCTCGCCCGCGTCGAGGTCGGCCGTCGCGGCGACATCGACGCCGCCGACCCAAGGCCGAATGGGCCGAACT
>VGEM01000318.1 GCA_016869315.1 Alphaproteobacteria bacterium
GGAAGGCCATCGGCAGCATCTGCGATCTCTACTCGCCCGACGAATGCCACAACTACCTCATCGCTGCTGGATATGCGTCCGATTAATCGCTCGATGCTATAGCGCCACTCAATCCAGCGGCGGCAGAGAAAGCGGTGAACGCCATTGTCGATGGCGCCGATCTTCTGGCCGATCAGCCCAGACTGGGCACACGACTTGACCGTTACGCGACCAAGGAGATTCGACGCAAATTTGTTGGCCCCTATGAAGTTCGTTACGAAATTCGCGGCAGCGAGATCGTAATCTTGCGGCTGTGGCGTGGGCGCGAATTGCGATAAGAACCAGCCCTAAATCTCCACCGTGGTCGCGTCATAGAGGTTGAGATCGACCTCCATCACCGGCTCGCGGTCCTTGATCTTGTCGGGGTGGGTATTCCAGTACTGGGCATGCTCGCGCGAGCGGAGTAGCGTTAAATTGGCGCGCTCGACCCGCGCCGCCGTGTAGCGCTTGAGCGCGGTCGCGATGTCGGGCGATTCGGCGATGGCGCGGGCGAGGATCAGCGCGTCCTCTATGACGATGCCGGCACCCTGCCCGAGGAACGGCAGCATGGGATGCGCGGCATCGCCCACCAGCACGGCGCGGCCCTTGCTCCAGGTCGTCACCGGATCGCGGTCGAACAGCCCCCATTTGAAGCAAGCATCCATCGGCGTCACGTCGAGAAGCTGGATGATGTCGGGCTGGAAGTTGGCGAAGGCGGCCTTGAGTTCGGCGGCATCGGCCTTGATTGTCCAACCTTCGTCGGTCCAGGCATCGACCACGGCGAAGCCGAGATAATTGAACAACGCGCCGTGGCGCACCGTGTAGTGCGAGACATTGCGGTCCGGGCCAATGTGCATGCCGGCCGGTTCGTCGCGGAGGCGCTTGGCGATCAACGCCGTCGGTACTAGCGCGCGCCACGCGACAATGCCGGTGAAGCGCGCCGGCTCGACGCCGAGGAGACAACCCCGAATGGTCGAGCGCGCCCCATCGCAGCCCGCGACCAGATCATAGGTGACCCGCTCACCGTCGGCGAAGATCAGCGTCGACTTGGCCTCGTCGGTCTCGATTCCCTCAAGGGCGCGCCCAAGGCGAATGGCGTTTGGATCGTGGCGTTTGACCGCCGTCACCAAGATGTCGTGCAAGTCGCGGCGATGAATCTGATAGAGCGGTGCGCCATAGGCCTTGCGAGTCGCTTCGCCGCGCGGATAGACCCGAAAGATCTCGCCGGTGTCGAAGCGCCACATCGACTGGTTGGCCGGCTCCTCGGAAATACGATCGAGGTCCTCCTGCAGCCCAAGCGAAAACAGCACTTTGTTGGCATTGGGCCATAGCGTGATACCGGCGCCGACTTCGCCGAGTTGCGGTGCGCGCTCATAGATCACCGGCCTGAAGCCGCGTCGCTGAAGGGCAATGGCCAGTGTCAGCCCGCCGATGCCGGCACCGACGATGGCGATCGTGAGATTTTTCTCGGCACGCACGTCAGGCAGACTCGCGGAAAGGCGCCCTCAGCTTCCCACCGTCGCTCAATCTCCGGCGGGGCGCTTCCTTTCCCTTTGATAACTCGGAGACGCGCACTTGATTCAACCTCCCCGGCGCCTCGGCTGGCTCGAAACTAAGTCTATGTCCCCGAATGAGGCCCCCGTCAGAAGCGATGGCGACGCGCCCGTCGCGTTTGCTCATGTCGCTTCCCCGCGTCGTTTCAACAATGCAAAGGCAACGCCCGCCCCAATCAACAGCGCGAGATTGATGGCAAGCGGCCCGTTATAACTACCCCATGAGTCGAACATCACGCCGGTCAGCCACGCCCCCGCCGCCGAACCGAAGGACTCGCACATCACGAACACGCCAAGGACGCGCGCCAGGCCCGCGCCGGGATAAATTTCGGCGATGCGCAGGTTCGACAACGGCAGACACCCGCCCCAGCCGAATCCGATCAGGGCGACCGCAACCGAAAACGCCGCGCCCGGTCCGGCCCACAGCAGCGTCGAGCCGGCCATCATCGCCGCCAGAAAACCGCACCAGGTGGCGCCAAGACTGATACGCAGCAGGAAAAAACCCGACGACGCCTTGCCGGCAAGCCCGGCAAGGAAAAACGCCGCGACGCCGCCGGCGGCGACGACGTCGGACGCGCCCTGGTCGCGCAGCATGAGCACGATGTGGCTCGCGGCGCAGGCCGAGACGTAAAATGCCGGAATGATGGATGCCATCAGGATCAAACCGTGGGCGTTCATCACCGAGGAAAAAGAGAATCCCACCGCGCTGCCGTCGCGGCCGGCGACGATGCCCCACGGATCGGCGGCACGCGGTTCAGGCGAGCGGACCAGCAGCCAGGTCAGCGGGATCAGGATCAGCGGCAGCACGGCGAGGCCCGTCATCACGCCGCGCCAGTCGGTGATCGAGAGTCCGAAAGCGATGACACGCGCCAACACCACCGCGCCGAGGCTGGCGCCGGCAATGGCGACGCCGAGGGCGATGCCGCGCCGGGGATCGCCCGCCGGAAACCAGCGCGAAATGACGATCATCAGCACGACGACGTGGGTCGAGGCGAAGGCAAACCCGAGGACGCCGTGGAGAACATAGATGGTTGCAAGCGATCCCACCTGGCCATAGGCGGCGAGAATCGCGCTCATCACCACGAGGCCGATGACCGCGGTGAGCCGCACGCCGATGCGCTCGACCACCCAGCCGATAGCAAGGCATGAAGCGGCCGTCGCAAAGATGTAAATGAGATCGCGGAACTTGAGCGCCCCGCGAGTCGTCTCCAGCGCCGCGATCACCCGATTGTCGAACATGGTGATGCCACCAATCGCCAGGCCCTGGATGACGAAGGCATTGACGAACAACGCGCCGACCGCAAGCCAGCCGCGACTGAAGGGCAGTGTCATTGGACGTCCGCTATGAACATCCGGGCGTCAGCGCGCATCGCCGCGCGCCCATCGCAAAACAGCGCCGTCCAAGACAGCGGAAATGCTCGCGACCCAACGCGCGCAGATGGCGGGCCTCAGGTTGACTTTTTTCTGCGGCGATCATCGCCGAGGCCTGCTCTTGGTGGTGGTCACCACGAATACCAAAAAATCGGAGCGCGCGCGTGACCGGATCCGAACCGAGGCCGGTCGCGCAAAGCCACTGGTGACGGCCATCGCACCCCCATGGCAGCAACGGCGATGGCGTAGCGGAGGCCCCCGGCCGACATTGTGGTCGCAATGACATGGTCGAAGCCCCGAGGCTCTGGCGATTGGATGCGATCAATGACGTCATCATCTTGGCCCGCAATGCCGATCACGTCACGTGCACTCATCAGTTTGGCGGGACGCGCCCGAATCCCGATGCCGCCAAGGGCGTCGACAGGCGGGCAAGTCTCGACCTATGGCACAAGGGCCCAAAGAAAAACGGCCGGACCTGGTTATCGGGTCCGGCCGCCTCGCCGACGGGCGATAAGGGAACTTGGATCAGGCCGTCACTTGGATGTGGGCGGTCGAATGTCCTTGCGGAGCCGCGGGCACGGTCGCGATCGGACCATAAGGGCCATATTTCTTCTGCGCCGGCGGCGCGATGTCGGTGTCGGCTTCGCCACCGGCGAGTTGCTGGCTACGCTCGTAGTAAGTGCGCTGTTGCGCGGGATCGCCCTCGCCACCGGTCGTGTCGGTGTCGGACTCGGCGACCTTGTCGTAGAACTTGCGTTCGCCAGAGCCCTCTTCCGACAACGTGCCGCGATCGAGCTGGGCGGCGCGATCCGAATATTTCTGCGGCGCGTCGGTCGCGGCCGGTGACGCGAATTGCGCCACCACCGCCGCCTCGGCGCCCTTGCCGAAATATTTCTGCGGCGGTTCGCCGGATGCCTGGACCTCGTCGGCCTGGACGTACTTTTTCTGGGTGATGACGTCACCCGCGGCATCGGTGCCGAAGCTCTGGCGCGGCTCAACCGGCAGCGGCGCTGCGTCGCGTGGACGGTTGGGCGATGCTTCCGCTGTCGGTGTCGGCAACGGCGCGGCCTCGACGGGCGATGCGGCGAGACCCTGGAAGCTGGTGCCGTCCGATCTCGCGCGGGCCGAGCGTTGAGACTCGATCAGGTCGATGCGCCCGTCCGCGTTCGAATCGAACCGCAGCACGACGTCGCGGGTGCCGACCACTTCGGCCGGCGTCTTGCCGACATCGAAGTCGCGGAGCACGATCCGGGCGCGCGATGGCCCGGTCAGCTCCGAGCGCGAGTCGCGTTTGGCCGATTCGTAGACCGCGTCCTGGTCGGCATTGTCGCCGCCCAGTTCGACCGCCGTCGGCTTGCGACGCACGTCGCTTTCGACCTCGGCCTGCGAGATCTGGATCTGCGTCTGGTTGTTGTCATTATCGGCGGAAACCTGTGGCCGCAGGGCAAACAAGTTTTGTTGCGCATCTTGCGCAACTTTGATGGTGACCACTTCAGTCATTTCGAGCGCCCTTTCTAAGCGACGAAACCATGTTCGGCACACTTTCCGTACCGACAATATGTTAGGACTATGCCGTCAATCGCGCAAGGGCAAAAATGTCGGATAATACCAACCCGCGCGGTGACTGACTTGCGGGGGACTCCCAAGACGGTCGCGTCGTGATTCAAGGTGGCAAACCTG
>VGEM01000319.1 GCA_016869315.1 Alphaproteobacteria bacterium
CTGATCCGGGTCACGGTCGACGATAAGGGCAGCAACACGTTTGCGCCGGTGACCATCAGCGTCAACGGCGCGGATGCGGGGACCGTCACGTTTGCTCCCGGAGAAACGGCGGATTTGCCCATCGGCATCGCCGAGCCCGGCGCCAATATCGTCGAAGCCAGGGTCGAGACGCGCACCGGCGAGATTTCAGGCCGCAACAATGTCTCGCTGGTGTCGGTCAATGGCATTCGCGACCGACTCAAAGTCCTGCTGATCTCGGGCGAACCGCACGTCGGCGAACGCGCCTGGCGCAACTTGCTCAAGTCCGATCCCAACGTCGATCTCATTCACTTCACCATCCTGCGCCCTCTCACCAAGGATGACGGCACGCCGCTGAACGAGCTGGCGCTGATCGCTTTTCCGATCCGCGAGCTGTTCGAAGAACAGCTGCACGATTTCGACCTGGTCATCTTCGATCGCTACAGCCGGCGCGGCCTGGTGCCGTTCCAGTTCATGGCGAACATCGTGGGTTACGTTCGCGATGGCGGCGCCGTGATGCTGGCGGTCGGGCCCGAGTACGCCGACAGTTTCAGCCTCTTTGACAGCCCGCTCCGGGACATTCTGCCGGGATCGCCCACGGGGCGCGTCCACGACGACGCTTATCGTCCGCAATTGAGCCGCGAGGGCAAGCGCCATCCGGTCACCGCCGAACTCTCCGGCGCCAGCGATGCCGCTGGCACGCCAAGCTGGGGACGATGGCTCCGCCATGTCGAAGTGGACGCGCCCGGCGGCGAGCAACTGATGACCGGGGTCGGCGATCAACCGCTGCTCATTCTCGACCGCGTCGACAAAGGGCGGGTGGCGTTGCTGTTGAGCGACACCATCTGGCTGTGGGGAAAAGGTTTCGATGGCGGTGGACCACAGACCGAGATGCTGCGCCGCATTTCGCATTGGCTGATGAAAGAACCGACGCTGGAGGAGGAATCCCTCAGCGCCGAAGTGCGTGACGACCAGTTGATCGTGACTCGTCGCAGCCTGGCGGAAACCGATTATCGCATCTCTGTCGAAGACCCGGCCGGCGGCAGGCGCGAGGTCATCGCGCGCGATGTCGGCGATGGCCGCGCGATCGCCACCCTGCCTGCGGGCGAGCCCGGCCTCTACCGCTTGTCGGACGAAAAACTGTCGGCGGTTGCTGCCGTCGGCGCACCCGATCCGCTCGAGACCTACGACGTGACCGCGACCGAAGACAAGCTGGCGCCAATTGTCGAGGCGACGCGCGGCGGCTTCTACTGGCTCGGCGAAACCGGCACGCCGGCCGTTCGCCGCGTTGACCCCGGCCGCACCGCGCGCGGGTCGACCTGGCTCGGCCTCAATGCCAATCGCGCCTATGTCGTCACCGGCGTCAATACGATGACACTTCTGCCGGTCTGGCTCGCCCTGCTGTTGATCATGGCCGGCGCCATGATGGCCTGGTGGCGCGAGGGCCGGTGATGCGTCAGACGCGCACCGGCGCTTCGCCAAGGCGCGGAGCTCGGACATTGATCTCGAAACCGGCCCAAATGAACAGCAGCCCAATGAATTCACCGAGATAGAGCGCCTCGACGATCCCAACCTTGGCCATCGTACCGCCAATTCCGGGCATCGTCGCGCCGAATGCAATGAGGGTATAACCAACAGCTCGATGGCCGGCGCCGATCTGAACTTTTCGCATGAACATTGAGGCGCTGTAGATGGCGCCCCCGATCAGAAAGACAACCGCATAACCGTTGATCAGCGGCGTCAGCAACGAATCCAGCTCCATCCAAGAATTGCTCCCGAAGGACGATGTGACTCAATCGCTTCTGCTACGACTGGAGAAGCGATCACGAGCAATGAAGCGATGAGGATAAAGGGGACCGTAATCGCGCTCAGGATATGAGCTGTCCGCCGTTGGAGCAGCAAATAGACACTGCCTTGCGCCAACGGATAACCGCCGAGCAACGCCCCAGCGATGTACCAGCATGCGGTCAAGGCGACGGAATTCCCCATGAGCGTAATGGCAGATTCGAATGCCGTTCCGAGTCCGTAGACCGCCACTCCCAAACCCCACCAAAGCAAATGCGGACCGCTGCGCCGAAGCGCATATCGATGGAGAAGGATCGATGCAAAAACAGCGGCGCAGATCGTCGTCGCGATCGGCAGGTAATGGATGGCTTCAGCTTGCGAATTCAGCTCCAAATTACCCTCCCTGTACGTCTACGAACATCTTATAATATATATAACTGAAAACATACAAAACACTGGATATAGTTCTCCAGAGGAATTGGATTTAGGTAAGCCCTGTCAGTAGGGTAACCGCCTCGGCCCACCGCCGATCGGGCAGGACGGACCCTATGACCACCATTGAACGCCTCCCCGTCTCGGTCCTGACCGGTTTCCTCGGCAGCGGTAAGACCACCCTCCTCAATCACCTTGTGCGCGCCGGCGATCTGAAAGACGCCGCCGTGATCATCAACGAGTTCGGCGCCATCAGCCTCGATCACGAACTGATCGAGCGCACCGATGGCGATGTGATTGAGATCAAAGGGGGCTGTCTATGCTGCACGGTCCGGGGCGACTTGATCGAGGCGCTGCGATCTCTGCTGTTCAAGCGCGAGCGGGGCGAGGTCCGCCGTTTCGATCGGGTCGTGATCGAGACCACCGGCCTCGCCGACCCTGCACCGGTGCTGCACACCCTGGTCGACGACCCGCTCGCCTTCACCAAGTTTCGGCTCGACGGCGTTGTCACCACCATCGATGCCGTCAATGGCGCAGCGACGCTCGATGCGCACGAGGAAGCGGTCAAGCAGGCCGCCATGGCCGACCGGCTGCTGCTTACGAAGTGCGATCTTGCCGCCGACACCCACGAGCTGCGCAGCCGTCTTGCGCAACTCAATCCTGGCGCCGATGTCATCGATGTCGTCCATGGACGGATCGACGGCGCACAGCTGTTCAACATCGGGCCCTTCGATCCGGCGCCGAAGGACTCCCGCGTCATCGCCTGGATGAATGCCGAAACCGTGGCCGCGCATGACCGCGACCATGAGCATGATCATCATCACCATGACGTGAACCGGCACGATGACCACATCCGGTCATTCTGCCTCACCGCCGACCAGCCGATCGAACGCATGCGGCTTCAGTTCTTCACGCAATTGCTAGGCCTGATGCGGGGGCCTGACCTGCTCCGCGTCAAAGGCATCATCGATGTCGCAGAACGCCCCGGCGAGCCCGCCGTCATTCACGGTGTCCAACACGTGTTCCATCCCATCACGTGGTTGAAGCAATGGCCGTCCGATGACCGCCGCACGCGAATCGTTTTCATTGTCCGTGATATAGAACGCCACCAGATCGACGAACTGTTCAAAGCGCTGATCGATCGCCCCAGCGAGGAGAAAACCCATCATGCGCATGCGTGAGCTCGGCCGTTCAGGACTGAAAGTCTCGGCCGTTGGTTTGGGCTGCATGGGCATGAGCTGGTCCTATGGCGATAGCAACGAGAAACAGTGCGTTGCCGTGATCCAGCGCGCGATCGATCTTGGCGTGAATTTCTTCGACACCGCCGAGCTCTACGCCAACGGCGGCAACGAACAGCTGCTCGGCAAGGCGATCAAGGGCCGGCGCGACAAGATCATCGTCGCCACCAAATTCGGCCTTCGGCTCGACGATAAGGGCGCGGTTCTGCCGGCTAATGGAAAGCCGGCCTATCTCCTGGCTGCCTGCGATGCGAGCCTCAAGAACCTCGCCATTGACTACATCGATCTCTATTACCAGCATCGCGTCGATCCAACCGTGCCGATCGAGGATACCGTCGGCGCCATGGCCGAACTGGTGACGGCCGGTAAAGTTCGCGCCCTCGGCCTCAGCGAAGCCGGCGCCGCGACCATTCGCCGCGCCAGCAAGATTCATCCGATCGCCGCACTCCAATCGGAGTACTCGCTGTGGACGCGCGATCCCGAAGGATTGATCCTCGAGACCTGCCGCGAACTTGGCGTCGGCTTCGTTGCCTACTCGCCGGTGAGCCGGGGACTACTGGCCGGATCGGTCGCGACCGCCGCCGACATCAAGGCCCCCAACGACAAGCGCGGCGCGATGCCGCGGTTTCATGACGAGAACCTCGCCAAGAACGCAGCGCTGGTGGAACGCCTGTCGGCGTTCGCGCGTGGCAGGGCCGGGACCGTCGCTCAAGTCGCGCTGGCATGGCTCCTTGCGCGCGGACCCGACATCGTCCCCATTCCGGGAACGCGACGGATCGGCCGGCTGGAAGAAAACCTCAAGGCCGCCGACCTCGATCTCTCGCCCGCCGATCTAGCCGAGCTCGACCGCATTTGTCCGCCGTCGGCGGTCGCCGGCGCGCGATACCCCGAGCGCGGACTGGCGGCCGTGAACCTGTAAATGCTGAGGACCATCCACAAACTTGCCGGCCTGACGGCGCTCATTTGGCTCTCGGTTCTCGGCCTCACCGGCTGGATTCTCGATCACCACGAGTGGCGCTGGAGCCATCAGTGGACCGTGCCGCAAGGCTGGGCCTCGCCACAGATCAACCGGCTGGTGCGCGGAACCGTCATGCGCTTTGTCGCGGGCGACGAACAGTATCTGATTGGCGCTTCGGAAC
>VGEM01000320.1 GCA_016869315.1 Alphaproteobacteria bacterium
GGCGCGAGAACCATCGACGACCTCTGGAAGGCCATCGGCAGCATCTGCGATCTCTACTCGCCAGACGAATGCCACAACTACCTCATCGCTGCTGGATATGCGTCCGATTAATCGCTCGATGCTCTAGATGTGTTGCAAAACCTTCAACAGGAGACCCCCAGCCTGGGAAAGCAGATTCACGATGCCAATTTAGTCGCGGTCGCGATCCGCCATGGAATTGCTCGGTTGCTAACACTGAACGCGCGCGATTTCAGACGCTATTCCGAATTCGTCGACATCATCACGCCAGCGTAGCCATTACTCTTCGGTCCCTCACCCCATAAACGCCTGATACGTCAGCGCGCGCATGTCCTCTTCGAAGTAATTGTCGAACAGGTTCATCTGCGTCATCGACAGCCCGACAATCCGATTGACTGGGTCGACCCAGAAGTGGGTGCGATTGGCGCCCGACCAGTGATAGGTATCCGGCGGACCGTAGTAATTGCGGGTCGCCGCCTCGACATCGACGCCAAATCCAAGACCAAAAGCTGTGTCGCGGGTTGCGATGTAGGCCTTCGGCAAATGATTGACGCGCATCAGGCGCACGGTCTCGGGGCCGAGCAGGCGAACGCCGTCCAGTTCGCCTTCATTCGCCAGCATGGTTGCGAAGCGAAGATAATCGTCTGCGGTGCCGGTTAATCCACCGCCGCCCGACGGTGCTGCCGGGGGTTTGAGGAATGGGCTGGCCGTCGCCGCCTCATCGAGCGCCAGCGCCCCGTTCTCGCGTTTGTAGCGGTTGGCAAAGCGCGGCAGGCGATCGGGCATGACCTGAAACGCGGTGTCGATCATGCCGAGCGGCTCGAAGATGCGTGCCTTGAGAAATTCCGGAAGTGTCTGCCCCGCGGCGAGCTCGACGACATGACCGAGGATGTCGGTCGAGATGCCGTACTGCCACTGCGTCCCCGGTTCGAACATCAAGGGCAGCTCGGCGGCGGCCTGACAGAACGCGGCGAGGCTCTGGAAATTCGACGTGCCGACCTTGCGCGCGGCATGAATCTTGGCCACGGGGCTGGACCCCAGCCCGTAAGAATACCCTGATGTATGTGACAGCAGATTGCGCACTTGAACCTGGCGCCTTGATGGCGCGTACACGGCGGCATCGCCTTCGCCGCTGACGTAAACCTGCTGCTTCTCAAACGCCGGAATGAAACGCGCCACCGGATCGGTCAGGCGCAGCTTGTTTTCTTCGGCCAGCATCATGGCGGCGACGCTGACGATCGGCTTGGTCATCGACATGATGCGAAAGATCGTATCGCGC
Source organism: Alphaproteobacteria bacterium (assembly GCA_016869315.1). Taxonomy (GTDB): domain Bacteria; phylum Pseudomonadota; class Alphaproteobacteria; order Rhodospirillales; family Rhodospirillaceae; genus VGEM01. The sequence goes on from VGEM01000320.1 coordinate 1,298, forward strand.
GACATCGGTGTCTTGGCCGCGATGTCGCGATAGCCTACGGCGTCGAAGGAAACGATCTTGCCGTCACGGGCGATCGCGGCGAGGAACCCGGGCGCCTCTGCCTGATCGACGCGACGCTGGAGCGCGACGGCGATCCGCTTCAATCGTTCCGGATCGAAGCCGGCCGCTTTGGCGACGCCGGTGGGCAACGGTTTTGCAGTGGCCGCGGCCATTGACCAAGGGCTCACTGTTGCCGCAAGGCTCGCCACCATGGTTCGACGGCTGAAATTCATGATCGCCTCTCCGCTCATGTCCGGCGGAGACTATCACAAACATCGCGGCCCTTGCCGCACAATCATCGATGAATGCAAATGCCTGCCTGCGAGGAATGCGCACGATTCCCAAGTGTCGAGACCCGCACGACCAAGCGTTTCTGCGATCGGCTTTCACAGGGAGCGCGGATGCTACTGTGACCGGGGAGCAAAATCCCTCGATCTTGGCGGGCGCGTTTGAAATGCCGATCGCATCTCCATCCTCGTTCAAACGACTCCGTTATTCTGTCCAATTGCATTGATCTCTCGCTCGAAGCGCTCCATCGCGCGGGCATAGAGTATTTGATCAAACAGTGTCACATGATTCGCCCAGGCAACGATTTCAGGATCGAGGTCGGCGGTCTTTGGGCGTCCTGACTTGACGTGCTCTTGCGGCGTCGAGGCCGGCAGCGTCGGCCAGTTCACGACCTCGGCCAGCAGACGAAGCGAGTCAGAAAATCGCTCGGTGATCCCGATCTAGGCAAAGCCGCGGTCGACCACGGCGTTCGCGAGGGTCAGTGCGCGCGAATCCACGATCTCCCGCCCATCAAGGGGAGGCCCCGCCAGCCGGCACGCCCATTTCAAGTAGTAGTTTGCGCCGACGATGCCGTGATCGGGCCATGCGGCGCGGGGGGGAAATTCCGGTTCGGGCTTTCCCGTCGCGCGCGCCTCGCGCTGGGCAAAGAAATGCTGGCTGAGGGCACGCTCGACCGGATTGCGATAGAGCGTGATGGCAGCGACGTGGGCGGGCAGCGGACCGATCGGATCGGCGTGGGTCAAGACAAAATGGGTCTTGGCGTCCATCGCCACGGCGGCGAGAGCTTGGGCGCAATTGGCCTCGCGGTCACCGCGATAGGCGGTCGCGGCGACATCGCCATAGACCGCCTGAATGACAGAATAGAATTCTGCCCCACCAGTGCAGGCAACATGCTGGAAGAAGACTTTCCGGCCGGGATGAAAATAGCCTGGCATCGACTATGGCTCGCCTTCGGACTTGGGCGCTTCCCAGATCGACTCCATGAAGTCGAACATCTCGCGGGTGACTTCTAACCGATACGTCTCGCCCTTCGCCGCATTGCGACGCTGCACCCGCTGCCAACGCTCGTCGGCCGGTGCATCGGCAACGTGAGTCTTGGTGCCGTAGCCCGCGGCATTGGCGAGGTCGATGAACTTGCGGCGGTGTACCGCCGTGGTGAAACCGAGATCGAGCACCACAGGGATCTGACGGGCCAGCACTTGCTGCGCGTTGTCCCAAATTTGCGCCTCGCAGCGCGTGATGCGCTCCATCGTCCACGCGAAGTGAATGGGTGTCGGACTATCCATCCAGAAGAGCGTCGTCATCCATTCGTCGATGGAATAGCGCACCGCGTCGAGACGTTGGGCGAGTTCGATCGCGTACGTCGTCTTGCCGGCGCCGGTCGGACCACAAACCAAATGAACGCGTGTGCGGTCCGGCTCGGGCAATCCAGCTCCTTAGGCAGCCAGGTTGCGCAGCACATAGTGCAGCACGCCGCCGTTCTTGTAGTAATCGAGCTCGCCGTCGGTATCGATGCGGCAAGTCACCGTCACCGTTTCCGACTTGCCGTTGGCGCGATTGATCACCACCTGAACGTCGCCGCGCGGCTTCAAGCCGCCGATCGCGATGTCGAAGGTCTCTGTGCCGTCGAGGCCGAGGGTCTTGCGCGTCGTGCCGTCCTTGAACTGCAGCGGCAGCACGCCCATCCCGACCAGGTTCGAGCGGTGGATGCGCTCGAAGCTTTCGACGAGCACCGCCTTGACGCCGAGCAGGTTGGTGCCCTTGGCCGCCCAGTCGCGCGACGAACCGGTGCCGTACTCCTTGCCGGCGACGATCACCAGCGGCACGCCGGCGCCCTGGTATTTCATCGCCGCGTCATAGATGGCGAGTTGCTCGCCCGACGGCTGATGCTTGGTCACGCCGCCTTCGACGCCCGGCACCATCTCGTTCTTGATGCGGATGTTGGCGAAGGTGCCGCGCATCATCACCTCGTGATGGCCGCGGCGGGCGCCGTAGCTGTTGAAGTCCTTGGGCTGCACGCCGTTGGCGATCAGATACTTGCCGGCGGGGCTGTCTTTCTTGATCGAACCGGCCGGCGAGATGTGATCGGTCGTCACCGAATCGCCAAGGATGGCGAGAGGCCGCGCCGCCTTGATGTCGTTGATGGCCTTCGGCGCCTTGCCCATGCCGGCGAAGTACGGCGGGTTCGCCACGTAGGTTGATTTTGACGGCCAGGCATAGGTCTCGGTCTTGTCCGCCTTGACCGCTTGCCATGGCGCCGGGCCACGGAACACGTCCGAATAGCGCGACTTGAACATCTCTTTGGTCAGGAACTTCTCGATGCACTCGGAGACTTCCTGCGGGCTCGGCCAGATGTCCTTGAGGAAGACGTCTTTGCCGTCCTTGCTCTTGCCGATCGGCGCCGTGGTGATGTCCTTGTTCATGGTGCCGAACAGCGCATAGGCCACCACCAGCGGCGGCGAGGCGAGATAGTTCGCCTTGATGTGCGGGCTGATGCGGCCTTCGAAGTTGCGATTGCCCGACAACACGCCGGCGACCACCAGGTCTCCGGTCTCGACCGCCTTGATGACGTTGTCGTCCAGCGGCCCCGAGTTGCCGATGCAGGTGGTGCAGCCATAGCCGACCGTGTTGAACCCGATCGCGTCGAGATCGGCCTGTAAACCGGCTTTGGTCAGATAGTCGGTGACCACCTGACTACCGGGCGCCAACGACGTTTTCACCCACGGTTTGCGCGTCAGGCCAAGCGCGCGGGCCTTCCGCGCCACCAAGCCGGCCGCGAACAGTACCGACGGGTTCGATGTGTTGGTGCACGAGGTGATCGCGGCCAACGTGACGTCGCCGTCTTCGAGGGACGCCTTGGCATAGGGGCCGGTCAGACCCGCGATCGCCGCGGATGCGGGCGAAGCGTGCTTGAAGGTCGTGCTCAGCGCCTTGCCGAATTCCGAGGTTGCGTTCGCCAGCGTGACGCGATCCTGCGGCCGGC
>VGEM01000321.1 GCA_016869315.1 Alphaproteobacteria bacterium
CACTCTTGTTTCTGATCTCGTTGCTTACTTTGGGTATTGCCGCGCTTCAGCTCGCGACAAACCGATGGCGGTGGGGCGGCGTGATATGGATCCTCACTATCGGACTGTTGACTTTGGCCATGGGGGACACGGCCATGGAACAAGGCCGCATATCAATCCAGGCGTTTCTGGCAGACCACAACGTGCTCAGCGCTGTGATGGGCATTGTGTTGCTTGAGATCATGGTTTTTGTCCCGATAGCTGCTGCTAAGTGCGCCTCGGCCGATACGTCCAAGCGATCAAGTCGGCGCGAATGGATCTGGCAGTTCGTTGGCCTTTCACCATTCATGGGTGCGTTTGCGGTGCTCGTTCTTGCGCTCAATTACATTCCCGGAAACTTTGATTTGGATTTGATGACCAAACTTGTCGCCTTTGGACTCGTCGGAGGCATGGGCTGCTTATGGGTGGCTGGTGCCAAGATAAGACGCAAAACATCTCTCATTCTTGAGCTAACAATAGTCCTTCGTCTGTTGTGCGCTTTGGTGATCGTGGCGCTTCTGTCGCTGACGCAGAGTAAAGTCCCACAAAACATCTTTGTGGTAGATACACAGGCTCTGTTGATCGCAATGATGTCCGTGATGGCGGGCGCGTGCATCGGATTTCTTTGGTATCGGCGTAAACCCAGCAGTCGTGTGGTCCTTCGTGACTAGCTAGACGCGCGCGAGGAATAACGTGGCAGTACTCAACAATATTCTCTACTGGATCGCGACAGGTTTGCTTGTGCCGGTCGTCATCGGTCTTCTCTTGATGTTGGGCCGCGCGTTGCTGGTCGCAGGAGCTGCGTATGCCCTATATCTTGATCGCGCGAAATTTCAAGCCAAACTGGGGATCCGGCTCAAAGCCATCTCGCCTGAGGCCTTGCCGTCCATTTTGTCAGATACAGGCGATCGAGATCACAGACGCCCAAACGTCATCGCCCTTGAGGGCCTTATTGCTTCTCATGCTTCCACCGCTCATCGCGAGAAAATAATCGCCGACTTTGAGGTTGCTGCGGATGCAGAGTTGGGGCAGGCCCGAACGCTAGCCCGTGTTGGCCCAATGTTGGGACTCATGGGTACACTTATCCCAATGGGGCCCGCGCTTATTGGACTTGCGGCAGGTGATCTGAAGACGCTCGCGGAGAACATGCAAGTTGCATTCACGACGACTGTTGTTGGGCTCTTGATTGGCGGTATCGGATTCACGGTCTATCAGATCAAGCAACGTTGGTTTCATGAAGAGCTGAGCCAAGTTGAGTTTGTTGCAGCGCTGCTCTCTGAAAAATGGGAGAAATGAAGCATGAAGCGAAAGTCGCTTCTCCGGCGAAACGCGGATGACGATGTCGATCCGCTGTGTTCGCTTGGGAATTTGTTTGATGTCGCGATGATTTTGGCGGTCGGCTTTATGGTCGCCACAGTCTCTTATCTGAATATCGCCGACCTGCTTGCAAAAGATGAATTCACAATGGTCAAAAACCCGGGAAAGCCGGACATGGAGATCATTACCAAGGACCAGCAGAAAATCACCCGATATGCGGCCACCGATCAGCAGGCTGAGCCCGGGGCGCGAGGGAAGCGAGTGGGCGCTGCCTATCAACTTGAAAGCGGCGAGATCATCTACGTTCCTGAGTAAACTGAGGCTGTCTCTTCCTTTCTCTCTTGTTCACTCCGTCCGAAGTAATCTCCGTGTCCGGCATCGGGCCCGGACAGTTCTTCAGCGAGATGGCGCTGATCATGCACGGGCCTCGCACGGCGACGGCGCAAACCCAGACTGGGTGCGAGCTTCTCGTGCTGCCGCGGAATGTGCTCGAAGCCAAGATCGGGGCTTCCAGTCCGTTCCTCAAACTCTGGATCGACATGCTCGCCAATCGCGTCGCCGCGGCATCAGTGCGGGTGGGGTAGGGCTCCTATTGATTCTCTCGAACGACAATGCCGCCTCCCTGGACAAGCCGCGCGAAGGCGCGGCGCGATCCAGGGTCCAGGGCGATCACGAGCGTTGACAGACGCTGTTTTCAGATGAGGAAACGTGGGTCCTGGCTTGCGCCAGGACGACGACTTTCGCTTTGACGGACCCAGGCAATCCAGAATCAGCCGACGTGATGCCAGCCGGGCGCTCACGGAATCGCTGCCTTCTCCTCGAACCGCGCCATGTGCCAATCGAGACGGGCGACGGGAAATCCAGGCTTCGGCCCGAGTGGGTCACCGATCTCGAACCAATTGTCATTTCCGGCACGACAGGCTTCCCATCGCGGCTGACCTTCGCCGTTTAGATCGCCAGTCTTGGCTTTGGCGTTGGTTGAGTCATGTTCTCGCCCCTGGCCGTATCAATCAATACGGATTGATCTCACCCGTGTAGAGCCAGAACCGGCCCGAGTTTTCAGGCGTCAGCTCATCGACGACGCGCCGAATGCCGGCAATCGAGGGCGGGGCCTCGAGCGGCGCAGTGTCGCCGCCCATGCGGGTCTTGACCCAGCCGGGGCAAAACGCGGCGGTGATCACGCCGCGCGGGGCGAGATCCATGGCCAGGTTCTTGATCACCATGTTGAGCGCGGTCTTGCTTGTCTTGTAGGCGTAGATGCGCCCCTTGGCGCGGGCAATCGAGCCTTCAATCGATGAAATGGCGACGAACTTCTTCTGCTTGCTGGCGGCAATATGGTCGATGAAGGCTTCGGCCATTTTCATCGGCGCCATGGTGTTGATTCGCAGCACCTGGGCCCAGATGCCGTAGTCCATATGCCCAAAGGTCTGGCGTGGATCGTTATCGCCCAGGGGCTTCGGCCCGAAAATGCCGGCGTTGTTGAGCAGCACATCGATCGGGCGGCCTTTCAAATCGGCGGCGAGGCGGTCGATGGCGCCGAAGTCAGCGACGTCGAGGGCGTGCACATTGAGGCTTGGATACTTCTGGTCAAGCGCCGCAAGGTCGCCCGCGGTCTTTGGATCGCGGCAGGTGGCGATCACATTCCAGCCCGCCTCGCAGTACTGGCGGACGAACTCAAGGCCGAGGCCGCGATTGGCGCCGGTGATCAGAACGGTTGGCATTCACAATCCTCACTTCGATTTAGGACGTAACATCTATCGTATCGTAGTTGATCTTCCCCTTTTGCGGGTCATAGCCAATCAGCCGCTTGCCGACGCCGTCGAGGATCGGCACTTCGTGCAGCATGATGGTGGTCGCCTGGTCGTGGTAGAACCGCAAGACGTGGCCCGTCAGCGCGGCACGCTTATCGAGGTCAAACTCGGTCATGGCGGCAAGTTGCGTTTCGGTGATGGCGGGGTCGCAGAACCAGGGCTTCGGCCACAGGCAGGAGTGCAGCCGATGGGTTCTGAGGGGATCGAACGTCGGCCATGAGCCGAACACCTGGCTGAACGCCTGGCCGCGCCATTCGCCCTGATTGATAATCCGCGTCATCTGTTGGAACGGCGTCGCGATCAAATTGAGCCTCACGTTGATCTTCGCCAGGCTCTCGGCGACGAACTGGTACGTGGAACTATCGCCGGCGTTGGCGCCGACGATGACCTCGGCATCGATCGAAAAGCCTTTCTCGTGGCCCGCTTCTTTCATCAGCGCCTTGGCGCGCTCGAGGTCGTATGGGTAGGGGGCCAATTCGGGGACGTAGCCGAAACTTCCCACGACGGCGCCCTGTGTGGCGGCGCGCGTGCGGCCCTGAAGCAGCACGTCGGTGATGACCTTTTTATCGACCGCATGATTGAGTGCGCGCCGGATGCGGACATCGTCAAGCGGTCCGCCCTTGCCGATGACCAGCGTGATCGTGATCACGTCCTGGGCGGCGCGTTGATGGATGCGGATGCCGCCGTCACCGAGCGTCGCTTCTTCATCAGGGCCCATGCCGATGGCGGCGTCGATCTGCCCCGTCAACAGGGCCTGCACCCGCGTGGTCAGTTCCGGCAACTCAAGCAATTCGAGCCGGTCGATCTTGGGTCGTCGCCAGGATTTCGAGTTGGCGACGAAACTGATCTTTGCCGAATCCCATTCAGCCAAAGTGAAGGGGCCCGACCCGATCGGCGCTTCGGTGAAACCATCTTCGCCAAGCTCTGCCCATAGTTTGGATTCGACGATGTAGAGCGAGGAGATCTCGCGCGGTAGAATAGCATTCGGCTTGAAAGTCGTGACTTCGACCGTCCGCTCGTCGATGGCGCGTGCCGAGGTAACGGTTTCAAGCTGGCGCGCCACCGGCGTGCCAAGCGCTTCGGGTTGTTTTAGCCAGGCGAGGTTCTCGACCACGTCCTGCGCCGTGAGTGGTCGGCCGTTGGAGAACACGACCCCCGGCCGCAAGACGAACTCCCACGTTGTTGGCGACGTCGCGCGCCACGTGTCGGCCAGTTCGCCGATCAAGGTGCCGTCTTCCTTGAACGTCGTCAGCGCCTCGAACATCGGCGACCAGGTGTAGGTCGCGACCACGCTGACGGATTTTCGCGGGTTTGGACCACCTTGCGGAAACGCGGTGACGGCGATCCGTGCGACTTTCTCGGCCGATGCCGGCGGCGCAAGCGGAATCCTGAACCCGAGCGAAACGATGAGGGCGACGAAGAGTAAAAATCGCGACATGAGGCGATCATAATGGCACTCG
>VGEM01000322.1 GCA_016869315.1 Alphaproteobacteria bacterium
ACAGCAACATCAAAAGGCTTTCAATATGATCAGGAAGTTGGCAGCGTGATCAGCAACCGGAATACACCTTAACTTCGCTGCCAACCTGTCCAAACAACCGGGACCACCTTACTGAACCATGTACCAGCGACCGGCGACGAATTGCTCAAACACGAAATATTTGTCGCTGGCACCCCGTTGACGGGCGCGATCAAGACAGCTTCGAAACACACCTTCAATGGGCCCGCCTTTGACGGCCGGACGCGCGGCGCCGATCAGACGGGTCGCACTGGCGTTGGCAAAGACAACACGGTCGTTTCGGCAAAACACAACAACTGCCGGCGCAACACCGTCGAGGAACCCGGCAAGATCGAAATCAAGAACGGGAGGCGGATCGGTCGCCGGCGAGCCGTTGTCCATGCGCATCGTCGTCCCAGCACCAGGGTCTGCCGCTCGATTGCGCCGATCAGCGCGTCAGGCGAACCTTGAACGGCTTCATCAGTTTCTTAACTTCGAGAGTCGGATCGCCCGCGACCGGCGGCGCATCGTCGAACATCGGCTTGTCGAAACCGAGTTCGCGCTCGTAAATGATGCTCTCCAGGTACTCGGCCATGCTGTTGAGCTCGGCTCGGCGTTTGCGGTCGGCGTTCGCCGCCTTGCGCAACGTCGAAGCTGCCCGCGTGATCAACACTTCGGCCTTACGATCGGTCATGAAACGCTCTCAAGCCCCCACCATCTCCGGAACCGGCCATAGCGAATATCGTTGCGGTGTGGCGATCAAAACCGTTGATCCAACAACCAATCGGCGATCATTCCTTGCGCATGACGAGAATCGCGCGAAAGTCGTTGACATTCGTGAATGTGGGGCCGGTGACCAGCAGGTGCCCGGTCCGCGCAAGCAAGCCCGCGGTGTCGTTTGCGGCGAGGGCTGCGACCGGGTCGAGCCCCAATCCGCGGCACTTGGCAACAAACCCGGGCTCGATGGTGGCCCCGGCATGACCGCCGATGCCATCGGTGCCGTCAGTGTCGGCGGCAAGAAACCAGACGTGATCGAGTCCTGACTGATGGAGCCCCGCCTGATGAAGACCGAGCGCGAGCGCCACGGCGAACTCGGTATTCGGACCTCCCGTACCTTGCCCCTTGATGACCACAGTCGCCTCGCCTCCTGACAAGATCAGCGTCGGGCGGCCGCCAGTCGCCGCTTCGACGATCTTTGGCAGGTGCTGAGCCGCGACCACGGTGGCCTCGCGGCCAAAACCGTCGCCAAGATCGACGACGACGACCCCTTTGGTTTCGGCCCAGCGCTTAGCGGCATCAAGGGCATCTCGGGGTCGGACAATGATGCGTGACGTGGTTCGCGCCGGCAGGCTTTTCACGGTCTCCCATGCGCCGGATGCGAGGCCTTGCCGAATCGTTTCAGAAACAGGCGCGCCATGCCGATCGAGAATCGAAAGCGCCTCTGTCGCGGTGGTCGGATCGGCCACTGTTGGTCCCGAACCGATCGTCGCGATGTCATCACCGATGACATCGGAAACGATCAGCGCGGCGACCCTGGCGGGCGCCGCGGCCGCGGCGAGTTGTCCGCCCTTGATCATGGAGAGGTGCTTGCGCACGGCGTTGATCTCGTGAATCGTCGCGCCGCAAGCGAGTAAGTGTTTGGTGATCGCTTGTTTCTCGGCAAGCGATACGCCCGCGCGCGGTAAAGCCAATGCCGCCGACGCCCCACCCGAGATGAGACACAGCACCAAGTCGTCCGCGCCCGCAGCTTGCGCCAGCTCAAGGACGCGACGGGCGGCCGCGACACCGCGTTCATCCGGCACCGGATGGCCCGCTTCGACGACCTCAATTTCGCGCGTCGGCCGTGCGTAACCGTCGCGAACCACGACCACTCCCGAACAGCGGCCAGGCCAGGCCGCCTCGACAGCCTCGGCCATGGCCACAGCGCCTTTGCCGCCGCCGAGCACAATGACTCGGCCCCTTGGCAACGGCGGCAGTGCCGACGCAATAACTCGGGACGGCTGCGCGGCGGCGACCGCGACGTCGAACAACTGGCGCAGGAATTGCCGGGGGTTATCGATCACGAAAAGATATCGTCAGATGGTTGAGGTTGGGCATCGGATGGCCGATAGTTGAGCTCATTCTCCGCCCCCGTCGAGACCGACACATGCCACCCGATGGCGCCGCCGACTTTGTTCCGTTGAGTCCAGAAAAGTTCAAACATCCCGCGTTCACCGCCGATGGCCAGGTGCGCGCGACTGTTCCGCTCGGCGCACTCCGCACATTGTGGTTCAACACGGGAACGCTGTGCAACCTGACCTGTCGCAACTGCTACATCGAGTCTTCACCGACCAACGATCGGCTGGTTTATCTGACACTGGCCGAGGTCTCGGCCTACCTGGATGAGATTGCCGGGGGAGAATTCGGCACGGACGAGATCGGCTTCACCGGCGGCGAACCGTTCATGAATCCCGACCTGCCGGCGATGATCGAGGCAGCCGCGGCAAGGGATTTCAAAGTCATCGTGCTGACCAATGCCATGAAGCCGATGATGAAGGTGAAAGATCGCTTGCTCGCCGCCGCGCAGGCAGCGGGCCCGAAACTGACGATCCGCGTCTCGCTCGACCACCATACCGAGGCGGGCCACGAGGCCGAACGGGGCCCGCGCAGCTGGGAACCGACCATCGAAGGCCTCAAATGGCTCGTAACGAGCAACATCAGGCTCAACGTCGCCGGGCGAACCTATCTGGGCGAATCGCAACTGGTCGCCCGCGCCGGTTATGCCAGGCTGTTCCGCGCCTTGGGCCTGGGCGTCGACGCCGCGAATCCGGCCGAGCTTGTGCTGTTCCCCGAGATGGATGCGCGCCGCGATGTGCCCGAGATCACCACGGCCTGCTGGGGCATCCTCAAGAAATCGCCAAGCGACGTCATGTGCGCGTCGTCGCGGATGGTGGTGAAACGAAAGGGCGCCGAGCGTCCGGCGGTGGTCGCCTGTACGCTGCTGCCGTACCAGTCCGAATTCGAGCTTGGCACGACGCTGGCCGATGCTCGCAAGCCGGTTGCCCTCAATCACCCCCACTGCGCCAAATTCTGCGTTCTTGGCGGCGCTTCGTGTTCGGCCGGCTAGCCAATGCCGACGACGCCCGATCTCTCGTCTCCGCAAATCGTTCTGGACCTGTTTCGGTCGGGCCGTCGGATCGAAATCTCGGCCGGTAGCGTGCTGTTCCGTGAAAACCAACCCATCGCCGATGTCTACTGCGTCGATCGAGGCAATGTCGTCGTCGCCCGCTATGCCGACAACGGCAGCCGGCAAATTCTCGCGTTTCTGTTTCCGGGCGACTTCCTCGGCATATCGGTCGGCGCGAGATACAACACCGGTGCCGAAGCGCTGACGGACGTGGCGGTCTGGGCAATTCCACAAGCGATGCTGCAAGCCGAGCTAGCCCGCAACCCGGCCTTTGGGGTCGCGTTCGCCGACATGACCGCACGAATTCTCGACAATGCGCTCGATCTCATCTTCACGCTGGGCCGTCAAAAGTCGCGCGCGCGCGTTGCGTCGTTTCTTTTGAAGCTGATGCGCCGCCAGGAACGCCTGGGCGCAAGCGGCAGTCCGATTCACATGCCGATGACGCGTCAGGACGTGGCCGATGTGCTTGGCCTGACCATGGAGACCGTCAGCCGTTCGTTCTCGCAATTGAAAGCCATGGGCGCCATTTCGTTTGCCGGCGCCGACGTCGAGGTTGTCGATCTCGGCAAACTGACGGCGGCGGCGGAGGTGAAGTCGTGAGGTTCTTTCTCGTCGCCGCCGCTCTGTCGATTTCGTCGGCCGGGCAAGCGCAGGAAACCATTGTCCGCGTCCAGAATTTCGATCGCGCCATCGCCGATTACGCCGCGCCGGCGGTCCGACACAGCGCAGAACGCACGATGGCTGACACAACGGTCGCGCGTTTGTGGGGCCTGCCGGTCGATACACCGATCGAAGAGGTACTGATTGGTGCCGGCGCAACCAAAGTACGGCTGGTGAAACTCACGGCGGCCAGACCGGCAGTGCCCATCGCCCGGATCGCTGTGACCGATATAGCCAACCAACGCGAGCGCCTGCTGGACCGGCTGGTGTCTGATCTGCAGATCGTGCGACGGCCGACGGAAGGCACGACGCGGGCGATGATTGTCGCCGAAGGCAATTCACGACTTGAGTTGTTCGAGCGCGGCGCCAAGCGAATGACCGAACGCGAGCTGAAAGACTTCACCGCCAAGGGCCGCTTCTCGACCTGGACACGGTTCAACAACAAGCTGACCGGGACCGTCGTCTGGCGCCCCGATGGCGGCGCGCACGTGAAATGGAACCAGGGCTCCCTTGACGAAGCAGGCACCTGGACCATCCGCGGCGACGCCGTGTGCACGGCGTGGTTCCGGCTGCGCGAAGGCAAGGAGCTGTGCGTGCAGCATTACCGCCTCTTCGGCGACACAACGCAATCCTTCCGCGCCGACGGCACGCCGGACGGGATTCACACGTGGAAACCGGCGGGCATACTCGAGTAACTACGAATCGATCGACAAATTCAGTCTTCGCAAGACCAGCGCGAGAGTGTCAAGCCTTGAACTTAAGCGCCCCC
>VGEM01000323.1 GCA_016869315.1 Alphaproteobacteria bacterium
GCAGGATTGATGGCCGAAGTAGCGGCGATCAAGGAACGCATGACCGCGCTCGAGACCGAGGAACGTGACCTCGCCGAGGCCATGCGCAATGTCCTGCTGACCATCCCCAACGTTCCAGACGCGACCGTCCCGGACGGCAAGGATGAAGCCGCGAACGTCGAACTGCGTCGCTGGGGTGCGCCGCCTGCGTTTGCGTTCAAGCCCAAAGATCATGCCGACCTGGGCGTTGGCCTTGGCCTGATGGACTTTGATCAGGCAGCGGTGATGTCGGGCGCCAGGTTCACCATCCTCAAGGGGCCGCTCGCGCGCCTCGAGCGGGCCATTGCGCAATTCATGCTCGATACCCATACGCAGGAGAATGGGTACACCGAAGTCAATCCGCCGCTGTTGGTGCAGGGCACTGCTCTGCTCGGCACGGGGCAATTGCCGAAATTTGCCGAAGACCTTTACGTCACCACATCAGGCCACTGGTTGATCCCAACAGCCGAGGTTTCGCTGACCAACATGGTCGCCGAGAAAATTGTGGCCGAGAAGGAACTGCCCATGCGACTGACGGCATTCACGCCGTGCTTTCGGTCGGAAGCGGGTGCGGCGGGTAAAGACACCAAGGGCATGATTCGCCAACACCAGTTCGAGAAGGTCGAGCTGGTCAGCATTGTGGCGCCCGAGCAATCCGATGCCGAACACGAGCGCATGACGGCCTGCGCCGAGGGAATTCTCAAGAAACTTGGGCTTCCTTATCGCGTTCTCGCGTTGTGCGCCGGCGATATGGGCTTCGGCATGGCGCGCACCTTCGATCTCGAAGTGTGGCTGCCGGGGCAGAATCTCTACCGCGAGATTTCGAGCTGCTCGAATGCCCGCGATTACCAGGCGCGTCGCATGAATGCCCGCTATCGCGCCGAGGGCGACAAGAAAGGCACGCGGCTGTTACATACCCTGAACGGCTCGGGTCTTGCCGTCGGCCGAACCCTGGTCGCGATCTTGGAGAACTACCAGGAGGCGGATGGATCGATCCGCGTGCCCGGCGTGCTTGCGCCCTACATGGGCGGTATCGACGCCATTCGTCGGGCCTGACGCCGTGACTGTCGAAAAGTATCCGCCGCTGGTTGAGCTCAAGGGCAAGCGAATTTTGTTGTCGAACGACGACGGCATTGGCGCGCACGGACTGATCGTGCTCGAGAAGATTGCGCGGTCGTTGAGCGACGACATCTGGGTGGTTGCGCCGTCGGCGGAACGAAGCGGGGCAGGGCACTCGTTGACCCTGCATCATCCGTTGCGTCCGGTGAAACTGGCCGACAAGCGCTATGCCGTCGACGGCACGCCGACCGATTGCGTGCTGGTGGCGATCAATCACCTGATGAAAGATCATCCGCCCGATCTGGTGCTGTCCGGCGTCAACATGGGGGTCAATCTCGGTGAAGACGTGCACTATTCGGGCACGGTCGCCGCCGCCATGGAAGGCACGCTGCTCGGATTTCGCGCGGTCGCCTTCAGTCAGGACTTCGAGGACGGCGATGCCATTCACTGGGACACCGCGCTCCGCCACGGTCCGGATATCGTGCGTGTGGCGTGCGCGGCCGGCTGGCGCAAGCACGTGTTGATCAACGTCAACTTCCCCAATCTCGGTCCTGACGCGGTCAAAGGCGTGCGCGTCGCGCGCCAAGGCAAACACAAGATCGGCGACGATCTCGTTCACCGTCACGATCCGCGGGGCAGGCCCTATATCTGGATCGCGGGACGGCGACTGGCCGATGCCAGCGCCGAGGCGACCGATCTCAACGCCGTTCGTGACGGCTTCATTTCAGTAACACCGCTCAACATCGATCTCACCCACGACGACACGTTGCTTGGCCTCAAGCGGGTCTTTCCATCATCATGAGCCTATCATCATGAACGATCTGCCGACGCGAAAGATCCGTCTGTTGATGGAACTCCGCAGCGCCGGAATTACCGATACGGCAACCTTGTCGGCGATCGAGACAGTGCCTCGCGAATCGTTCGTCGAGAGTCAGTTCTTAGACCAGGCTTATGCCAACAGCGCGCTCCCAATCAGCTGCGGCCAGACCATCAGCCAGCCGCTGGTCGTCGGATTGATGACCCAGGCCTTGGAACTCACCGACCGGCACAAGGTGCTCGAAGTTGGAACCGGCTCCGGTTACCAAGCTGCAATTCTCGCGGCTGTCTGCCGGCGCGTGTACACCATCGAGCGACACCGCGAGCTGCTGGCCCAGGCCGAGGGCCGCTTCAAGAAGCTCGGCATTCATAACGTTACCGCCATGGTCGGCGACGGATACAAGGGCTGGCCGGCCCAAGCGCCGTTCGACCGGATCATTTGCACGGCAGCCTCCCGCGTCACGCCGTCCGAACTGGTGGCGCAATTGTCGGACGAGGGCGGAATCATGGTATTGCCGGTTGGCGATCCAGCCGGCTTGCACCAGGAAGTGATTCGCGTCCGCAAGGACGGCAAGAAGTTCCACAGCGAGCGGATGTTCCCGGTGCGCTTCGTGCCGATGGTCCAGGGCGTGCCGGACGTGGGCAAGGGGCGTTGAAGTGCGAACGTCTGCAGTTTCGTGTATGATGCGCTCATGACGTCAGCCCGAGCGATCGCGATCGCGGCGGCTTTTATGCTTGCCGCCTGCGCACCCGAATTCAACCCGCCAGCCGATTATGTCGGCGGTTTCCTTTGGGACAACAACAAGAGCCGCATCGTGTCGGTCAAATCGGGCGACACGCTCTATGCCATCTCCCGCCGGTACGACGTGCCGACCAAGGCGATCATCGCCCGCAACAATCTGCAGGAACCGTATCAACTCATGGTCGGTCAGGAGCTGATCCTTGATCCGGCTCGGAGCCACCAGATTCAGGCCGGCGATACCCTGTCCAAGATCGCGCGCCAATACGGCGTCGAAATGCGCCTGATCGCCGAGGCCAACGATCTGATTGCGCCGTTTGTGATCAAGATTGGGCAAGAGCTTTGGATTCCCGATCCGTTCTCGATTGCGGCCGCGCCGATCGACGAAACGATCACGATGGCCGAGGCGCCGCCAGCGCGTGCTGCGCCGGCCAAGGCACCGATCGCGCGCGAGGACTTGACCCCGCCGCCTGGTGCCGAGCCTGCGCCGATGTCGCGGCCCATCAGCCAGCAGCCTTTGTCTGGCCCCGTCCAGACTCAGCCGCAGACTCAACCACAGACTCAATCGCAGACTCAATCCCAGCCTCAACCGCAGGCGCAGCCTGGGATGCAGGCCGCGCGGCCGGCCACCGTCGAGCGGGCAGAATCCGTTCCGCCGCCACCGGCCTCCGAGACCCCAGCCCCTCAGCCGACGCCGTCGTCAGCACCACCCGAGCGTCAGATTGCGATTGCCGAGGAAGACCCGAAACCGCTGACGAAGCCGGCGCCGCGCGTGGCGTCACGGTTCATTTGGCCGCTTGGCGCCGGCACCAGGGGAACCGTGATCGCGGGCTTCGGACCGGCGGGGAAGGGGCTGCACAATGACGGCATCAATATTGCCGCCCCTGATGGCGCCAAAGTGCGCGCCGCCGACAATGGGGTCGTCGCCTATTCGGGCAATGAATTGAAGGGTTTCGGGAATCTTCTTCTGATCAAACATGCGGATGGTTGGACGACGGCCTACGCGCACAATGGTTTGCTGTTGGTGAAGCGTGGCGACGTGGTCAAACAGGGCCAGGACATCGCTACCGTCGGGCGCACCGGAAACGTCCAAGTGCCGCAGCTCCATTTCGAAGTGCGCAAGGGCACTCAGGCGGTCGATCCGCTGATCCACCTGGAGCGGCCGACCGGCTGAATTAGGCGTTCGGTTGGCGTTGAGCGCCATATCACCTGGTGATATATATGACATCGCGCGTTTTCATGACCAAGTGGTTCGCAAAGTAGATGCGCAAGCAGAATATTGCAACAGCAACTCTGATTGCTGCCGTTGACGAAATAGAAAGCGGAATTGTTGACGCGAGTTTGGGTGGTGGGCTGGTCAAGAGACGTATTTGGCGCGTCGGTGCAGGAAAGCGCGGTGGATATCGGGCGATTCTGGCGGTCCATGTCGGTCGAAGGATTTTCTTCCTTTACGGCTTCGCCAAGAGTGCGAAATCGAATCTTGATCCCGATGAACTCGAAGACTTCAAGAGGATCGGGAAAATTCTGCTTCAATGCGACGAGAGTCATGTCAGATCATTGGTCCAATCCAACGAGTTGTTCCAGATCAGGTGAAAGATGAATCGCAGTGCGAGAGAAGCTATCCGTCAAACGGTCGTCGGTTTACGTGCGGCGGGACTAGTTGCAGATGAAGAGATGGCCCGCTTCCGGACACTGAAAGGCTGGAAACCAAAGTCGAGAGCATTCGCTGCGAAAGACATTAAGCGCTTGCGTCGCCAACATCGGTTGAGCCAACCCGTTTTTGCGCGCGCGTTGGGCCTTGGGAAGTCGACTATTCAGCAATGGGAGCAGGGCTTGAAGCATCCAAGTGGGCCATCGCTCAAGTTGTTGAACATTATTCACAAACACGGA
>VGEM01000324.1 GCA_016869315.1 Alphaproteobacteria bacterium
GTTGAAGTACCAAACGCCCAGAGTCTGCGTGCCGGTAAGTTCCGCGTCGACAATGTCGGCGTGGGGCACGAAAGCGGCGAGACTCATGTCTCGCCGCAAGTCGGCAATCACCTGCGCGCGGACGTCGGGCGGCATGCGAGCCTCGGCCGCGGCGATCAAGGCGCTTTGGACATGATCACGCGGCGATGCGCCGTCGAGCCCGGACCCCGGGCCAACCTCGACAAAGCCCAGCACTTCGCGATCGTTCAGCTTCGAACCAGTCGCCTCGACCGATGCGTTTTCGTCGTCGATGATGCAGTAGACCCCGGGTTCCGGAAACGCGACCAGCAAGTCCTGACGATATCCGGGCTGGAAGGCGCTGAACTTCTGCTCGACCACCCGATGGCGAGTCAGGCCGTCGAGCGCGATGCTGAAGGCGGGAACGATCTCGCCGGTGCAATTCTGGGCGACAAAGTCGCGCCGTTGCTCGGCAGCGGCGGCCTGGTATCGCCGCTTCGCCGGATCGGTCGTCAGCTTGCGAAATTCGATCGTCACGGAATCGCGAACGCCGCCGTGGATCACGCGCCAGCGTTCGATGGCGCCGGCAGCGGCGCCTCGGAACGTCGGGGCGATTTCGCCGTTGATGCCCGTGAATCGACCCGAGCGATCCCAGGTCGACTGCCCAAACAGATCGTAACTCTCGACCTCGCCGACATCTTTGCTGTCGCACAACCAGCGCCCGTCGGCGCCGGCCCTGGGCTTGCCGTCTTTGCCGCGGCAGGCATACGGAATCTGCTGCAGCATGACGACGCGCTCGCGAAACGGCGTGCCGTCGGATGACGCGAGGATCGTATCGACATCGCCACGAATCGGCGTGCCGCCCGGTCCAAGCCGGGGTGGGCGGTTGCCGCGGACGATGATTGCGCCGGCCATGCCGCTCGAAACCTGGATCGCGGTCGAGCCGTGGTGGTGGGTGTGATAAAAAAATGTCCCCGCCGGATGATCGGGCGGAATCGCGTACTCGTAATCGAACGACGCCCCGGGCGGAATCGACAGCAAGACATTGTCGGCATTGCCCGAGGGACTGACCCACAAGCCGTGCAAGTGAAGATTGGTCGTGTTGAAGCACTGCGGCTCGTTGAGGATCCGTTTGTCCGGGGTACACGACGGGTCGTTCGCCGGAAGGTCGTTGGTCAGCTTCAGGCGAAACAATTGCCCGGGCGTGAGCTCGATCTGCGGCGCGACGAAGAGCGAACCAGGCGTGCTGCCGACATAGCTTCGCAGCCGCACGTTGTCGTCGCGGCCGGTCATTGGATTGTAGAGCGTGCCTTCGGTGTAACGCAGCCCGAGCTGAAAAACGTCGTCTGCCCTGGCGTCGGCAACCGCGAGCAGCGCAATGAGCGCTACGGCCGACATCACGGCAATTCCCGCGCCACGCGGATGCCGAGCTGACCGTATCGGCCATTCACGTCATAACGGCCACGATTGGCGCTGCGCCGGCCGCGCCGTTCGACGCTCCAGCCGCCGCCACGATAGACGCGCTGCTTGCAATCAGGCGCTTCGACCGCGGCGCCAATCGGCGAGGCGCCGTCATAGCTCGGCGTGTAGCAGTCGCGCATCCATTCCCAGACGTTACCGTGAACATCGTGAACGCCAAACGCGTTGGCGGGGAACGACCCGACCGGCGCGGTTTCGGCAAAGCCGTCGCGGCAGTCAACGGGTGGCCACGCCATACCGAGATGAGATTCCTTCGACGTGTGATCGTGTCCGTTGTCGGTGCGGCACAGCTGGTGCGGGTCGCTCCCCGTGATGTAAGGCGTCGTGGTGCCGGCCCGCGCCGCGTATTCCCACTCGGTCTCGGTTGGCAGGCGATAGGCCTTGCCGGTCGTCTTGGCCAGCCACGCCGCGTAAGCTTCGGCATCGAACCAGTCGACACAGACGACGGGGTGCGAGTCGTCTTGGGCAAATCCAGGGTCCTGCCAAGACTTGCCCTCGACCGTCTTCCATCCATCCCACACCCAGACGCTGCACGACGCGCCGGCAGCGCGGCCGGTGGCCTTGACGAACGCGGCATACTGGCCGCGTGTCACCTCGGCGCGCGAGATGGCAAATGGTTCGGCGAAGGTGACGGTATGCACCGGACCCTCATCGGCTTCATGATCGGGCTCGCTGTCGGGCGATCCCATGGCGAAGGAGCCCGCCGGGATGGTGACCATCTCGGGGCACGTCGCGCAGTCGGACAACGTCGGGCCTGGGGCTGCGGCGGCCGTTGTCGACAGGACAAATGCGATCCATGACATGGGGCTACGTTCGCAGACATCGACGCCTTGGCCCAAGACCTTACGGCGCGCCCGGCCGCGTGGCAGCCGGGGCGGGCGGGTTAACCGGCCTTGGCGCCCATCCCATCCGAGAACCGCAACGCATGTGAGGTCGGGGTTTGGCGCGGTGGCCAGAACCGAGCGTGGAGGATGCATGGGGATGCCACTTTACAGATGCCGTAGGGTGACATGATCATGACGCGGGCGGCCGGACCTCTCGCCTAGGATTTTCGCGCCAATCCGGTCACTGTAGCGCCAGCACGTCAATGGGGAATGCCATGCTGATCATTTCGCAGAAGTCCTGGGCCGCCGACAAGCTCGATCATGTCGGGCAGCATCTTGGCGCGATTGCAGCGTCGGTTCGGCGCTTTGAGGTGAGCCAGCCGATCTCGGCCCTGGTTCTCCTGCCGCGGGCCGCCGAGAGCGCCAAAGCCCCCGAGCGAACGGCGACGATAGCAGCCATTGGGAAGCTCGCTGTCGCGCACAATCTGATGGTCGCGGGCGCCGCCCTCATGGCGGACACCAAACATCCCGCGCCCGTCACGGTCGGGTTCCTTGTCGGGGCCGACGGCAAGGTCCTGCTTGAAACCGAGAAGATTTCGCCGGAACTGGTCAACGGCCTCGCGGTCGATCAGGCCTGTGCCATGACGGGCCCGGCTGCGCTGAAGGTGGCGAAGACGCCGATTGGACAGATTGGCATTCTGCCGGGCGAAGACCTGCTGTTCCCGCACGTGGTGCGCGCGCTGACGCTCAAGGGCGCCGAGATTGTCCTCAATCCGACGGCCGAGGTCAGTGACGAGCTGTTCAAGGCGCGTCAGAACGCGACGCTTGCCCGCGCGTTCGAAAACGCGATCTATGTCGCGACCGCTTCCGAGGCGGGTAACGGCCGTCCACCGGCGAGCGGGTTGGCTGATTGGAGCGGCAAGCGGATCGAGGCGCGCGCCGATGAGGACTTCATCAAGGTCGATCTCTACGTCGACAAATTGCGCCGCAAGCGCACGGCGATTTTCTCGATCCAGCCGCTCCATCTCCGCGCCAACCTTTTTGCCGACGGCTACAATAAACTGATCAAGGCCTCGCCGCAACCGGCCAAGGCGCCGGCGTCGCGGGCGGGCTGGGTGGCCGAGGCCGAGCGTCGCCTGGCCAAGGTGACGGCCGAGGCCGGCACCGGCAAGGAGACCGAGTACGACGTGCTGCTGGTGCAGTCGGTCAAGACGATGATTCAAAAAACGTCCGACGTGCGCGCGATGATCACCGAGAACGTCAAGCGCGCGCTTGAGCTGCCGGCGCGCACGGCGTCCAATCCCAATGTCAGGTTGGTTGCGCTGTCGGAATTCTTCATGACCGGGCAGGGCGGGTTCGGCTACCGCTCGCCGATTACCTTGCAACGGCTCGCCATTCGCTATCCGGGGCCTGAGACCGAACTGCTCTCGGAGTTTGCCCTCAAGCACAAGACCTATGTCGCCGGTTCGACCTTCGAGATCGACGACAAATTGCCGGGGTACGTCTTCAATTCGGCGTTCATCCTCAACGACTCCGGGGATCTCATCCATCGGTACCGCAAGATTCAATGCGCCGACGTGTGGGGCTCGCTGCCCGACACCACGCCAAGCACGATCTATCAGAAATACCTCGACACCTACGGTTACGACTTCCTGTTTCCGGTGGTCGATACGCCGCTTGGCCGGCTTGGCGCGATGGTCTGTTTTGACCAGGCCCACCCCGAAGTGGCGCGCATGCTGGTCAAAATGGGCGCAGAGGTGATCATCCATCCGTCGTCCGAGGGTCATGGCTCTGGCCGGCGCGGTTGGGACATGGCGCGCCAGACGCGGGCCTTCGAGAACACGGCCTACATCCTGTCGCCGCTCCCAGGCGGCGAGCACTTCAGTCCGGATTCGAAGTACGAGCACACCAACCAGATGCGGGGTTTCACCAAACTCGTGAACTTCGATGGTTCGATCCAGGGTGAACTCGACACGCCCGGCGCCGCGGTGCTGGCGGGGACCATCGATCTCCTGGCCTTGCGCCGGGCGCGCGCTAACCCGCACGTCAATCTCGCGATGTGGGACGACCCCGAAGTCTATGTCGCCGATTACGCCGCCGACGTCGGCCTGCCGAACAATCTCGGTACCGGCGATCCGATGAAGAATCCCTACCTGGGCATGCGGCCACTTAAAGCCGTGCTCGCGAAGTATATCGAACGCGGGATTTTCGTG
>VGEM01000325.1 GCA_016869315.1 Alphaproteobacteria bacterium
GCGCTGCAGGAGCGCATTACCTCGACCAAGAAGGGCTCGATCACATCGGTGCAGGCGATCTACGTGCCCGCCGACGACTTGACCGACCCGGCGCCGGCGACATCGTTCGCGCACTTGGACGCGACGACGGTGCTCAATCGTCAGATCGCCGAGCTCGGGATTTACCCCGCGGTCGATCCGCTCGACTCAACGTCGCGCGCGCTGGACCCGCTGATCGTCGGCGAGGAGCACTATCGCGTTGCCCGCGACGTGCAGCGTATTCTGCAGACCTACAAGTCGCTGCAAGACATCATCGCCATCCTCGGCATGGACGAACTTTCGGAAGAAGACAAACTCACCGTTTCGCGCGCCCGCAAGATTCAACGCTTCCTGTCGCAACCGTTCCACGTCGCCGAAGTCTTTACCGGCAACCCGGGCGTGTTCGTGAAAATCGAAGACACCGTGAAGGGCTTCAAGGGCATTTGTGCCGGCGACTACGATCATCTGCCCGAGCAGGCCTTCTACATGGTCGGCACCATCGAGCAGGCGATCGAGAAGGCGAAGAAGCTCGCCGCCGAAGCGGCCTAATCGGATCGACGCGCCCCTCCCGCCATGGCCGACACCCTGACATTCGATCTCGTGACGCCAGGACGCCTGCTCCTGTCCGAGCAGGTGGAGATGGTGATCGTGCCCGGTTCTGAGGGTTATTTCGGCGTGCTGCCGAAGCACGCGCCGGTGATTTCGACCCTCCGGCCCGGCGTCATCGATGTGCATCAGGGCGGCGCGGTGACCAGGCAATTCTTTGTCGCGGGAGGTTTCGCCGAAGTGTCGGCGGCCGGCGCCACGGTGCTGGTCGAAGAGGCGTGCGCCGTCAAAGACATCACCCGCGACATGGTCGAAAATCGGAAAGCCGAGGCCGCGGCGCTCGCCGACAATGCCGCGACCGATGACGATCGCAAAAAGGCCGCCCGCGCCCGCTGGGTTGCCGATGAAATGGCGGCCGTCATCGCCAGAGCCGGCTAATCTGGCCTCGCTTTGCCCGCCGCCGCGGGCCCCTCATGACCTTGCCCGTGACCGCGGGCTCTCATTACGATGACGCCGCCTCAAAAGGATCGGAACCACCTTGGCCGCGCGGCATTGGACTCTTGATGATATTTCCTGGGCAGCCTTCGACCCGAGCAAGGTCGATGTCGATCTCGTTCGCGTCATCAAGACCGCGGCCATGGTCGAACGCAATGGCGCTGACTATGGCACTTACCTGGGCAATGTCTTTGCCGCCGATGCCGACTTCAAACGGGCCGCAGACATCTGGGCAAAGGAAGAGGAACAGCACGGCCATGCCTTGGCGCGCTGGGCGGCGCTGGTAGACCCGACTTTCAATGCCGACGCTGCCTTCGCTACGTTCACCCGTATCTATCGCATTCCCGTTGAGTCGACGACGTCGGTGCGTGGTTCGCGGTCCGGGGAATTATGCGCGCGGTGCATCGTCGAGACCGGCACCAGCTCGTTCTACTCGGCGATCAGGGACGCGACGCGTGAGCCGGCGTTGAAAGACATCTGCAGCCGCATCGCCGCCGATGAAATCCGTCACTACAAATTATTCTTCGCCCATCTGAGGCGCTATCTGGAACGCGAACCGATGTCGGTCGTGGACCGCCTCAAAGTCGCTTTCGGACGGATCGCCGAAGCCGACGACGACGAACTCGCCTCCGCCTATCACGCCGGAACGGGAGCGACGGCTCCCTACGATCGGTCAAGCGCCGCCGCGGCCTATCACCAACGCGCACTCGGGCTCTATCGACGCGAGCATGTCGCCCGTGCCGCGCGCCTCATCGCCAAGGCAACCGGCCTCGATGGCGACGGTTGGCTCGCCCGCGGGATTGGCGGGGTGATGTGGCAGGTGATCAAGTTCCGCGGGCGGAAATTCCGCGACGCTTTTTCGGCCGCGTCGTGATCGATTCGATTTTCCGTGCGAATGCAGCGACGACCTGGCGGTAAATCTCGCGCTTGAAACCGACGATGACCATGGGCAGTCGATCGAATTTGAGCCACTTCCAGCGCGCGAATTCGGCGTGGTGGCGGTCGAGGTCGATGCTCTGATCGCGCCCGGTGAACAGCATCAAATACCACCTCTGCTGCTGGCCGCGGAATTTTCCGCCCCACGCTTTACTCTGAAGATCGTCCGGGAGGTCATACTTGAGCCAGCGCGGCGTCGTCGCGAGAATGCGCGCGTCGGTGATCCCCGTTTCCTCGACCAGTTCCCTCATTGCTGCAGCACGCGGAGTCTCGCCGTCGTCAATGCCGCCTTGCGGCATCTGCCAGGCCCCTGGCGTGTCGAGACGCTCGGCCACGAAGACGCGGCCCCGCCGGTCGATCAACGCAATGCCGACACCCTTGCGATAGGGCAGGGCGCGTCGTCGCGCAGTGGCCATGACTAACGAATCAAAACGCCCGAGACCGGTGTCAGGCTGACGCCCTTGGCGGGAAGCTGCTCGATCCAAAGGGCGAGCCGCTCGTAACTCACTGGCTTTGCGGACATCACCGCGACGGAGCTGCCCTGGTACTTGGCGAGCCGCTCTGCGTAGTCGAGCCGTGCGTCGACGGCGGCGCGGAACGGTCGCTCGTCGACGATGACATCGGCGGTCGCGGTCGGCACCGTCGCTTCGCCAACCCGAACGCCGGGGCGGCCCTGGACATAAAACAGATTCTTGTCTTTCAGCGCCGTGAACATCGAATTGATGTGTTCTTCGGACTCGCGGAACTTGCTGCCCTGTCCGTCGTAAATTCCGGATGCTCCTGCCGCCGCCTTGAGGATCAGGTCAAGCCTTTCCGTGTTCTCTTTGGTTTCGATCACCGTGAGCAGACCGAGCGGTCCCGGGTCTTCGGCCGGAAACGCTTTGCCTTCCATCGGAACTTCGATCAGCACTTCATGGCCTTTGGCCTTGGCGCGGTCGATCCAGCGTTTGAGGTCGCGTGCATAGGGGCTGAACGCGAGCGTGACATTGGTTGGCAGACGGTTGATGGCCGCTTCGGTCGCCGCCTGGCTCAGACCGAGGCCCTCGATCACGACCGCAACCTTGGAGCCCGACACAGGGGCCGGAGGGACCTTGTCCGACTTATAGTCGGACAGCGTTGCGTACCGAGGCGGTGGAGCCGCGATCGCCGCCTTGGCGATCGGCGGCACACGCGGCTCATTCAGGCGCGGACGACCGCCGGTGCTTGTCGGCGCTGCGGCTTCCTCTGCGGTCGCGAAGCGCCGGGGTGCGCCCGGGACATTCTCCGGTGGCGCCAGCAGCGACGGAATTTCCTCTGCGGCGGGTTGGGATGGCGGGACCGTCATTGCCGCCGCGGTGGTCTTGGAATCGGGGGATTGCTCGGGCTCTTCATCCATCGCGAGACCACTTAGTCCGGATGAAGGCGCAGCAGAGCCGCCCGGTTTCTCGACCGGCGATGCGGTCGTTGCGGAGGCGGGCTCGGGCCTGGCGTTTGCGGTTCGTGGCTCATCCGTCTTGGTCATGGCCATCAGGTCATCGACCGACGATGCTTTCGCCGCCGCCGCTTCCGCGACGGCTGGTTCGGTTTTTGGCGCCTCGACCTTGGGTGCATCCGCCTTGACTGGCTCCGGTTCAGGTTTGCGCGCGGCCTGCGTGTCTTGGCCCGCGGGCGGTGGCTTCATCACCGCCGCGGTCTCGACGTCACGCGTCGGAAGCGAATCGATGGCCGGGCCGGTCTCCGCGGGTGCCGGCAGGCTGGACGGCCTGGCCGGTTCGTCCAGACCAAGGCGCGTCCCGCTGCTTTGTGTCGTAGTCAACCATGGGCGGCGTTCGACCGAACGGTCGGTCGCGGCAACATCGTCGCCCGAGGCTCCGGCATCTTCTTCAAGCTGAAGATCGGCAAGTGAGCCGCCGCCAGAAGCGGGCTCGACTTCGTCGCCGCTCATCAGAAACGTCCCGAAAAGGCCGATGAGCGCAAGAAACATCGCGCCACTGGCGGCAAGCGCGATCTTTGGGCCCATGCCCGAAGGTCTGGAATCGCCGTCGAACAGTTCCTCGCCCCCGAAGGCGTCGCGGGCCTCAGGTTCGCGCTTGATCAAACGCAGGACTGGCTGCGCCAGTTTGGTGACCGCATCCAAAGAAAGTTTCATTCCGTCGTCCCCGTGTCGCGTTCGGTTCAAATGCCGGACACCCTGCGCCGACTGTGTTTTAAGTCGGGCGCCATTAACAGGGCCTTAAGAAACCGTCGTCAGTTCAGGCTCGACCTTTGATATATGGCGATGCCCTGGAGCAGATCGAGCGCCCGGGCAAGCTGGTAATCCTCGGTGTCCTGGGTCGCCGCCGCCTGATCCTGATCGGTCTTCTTGTCGTCCTCGGCCTTCGCATCGTTATCGAGAGCCCCGGGCAGATCGGCTTCCGCCCGCCGGAGCAGCGGCGCCTGGGCTCGCTGCACGTTCGCCGGACGCACTTCAATATCGGGCTCGATACCGGTTGCCTGGATCGAGCGGCCACTGGGCGTGTAATA
>VGEM01000326.1 GCA_016869315.1 Alphaproteobacteria bacterium
GGGGTCGTCTGAGTGTCTCGGTCGCAAGACCGTGACCCTTCTCTCTCACAGCAACAGGGGAATTACCATGGCTGCGAAGAAGAAAGCGAAGAAGAAAAAGAAGAGCTAATCAACTCGTCAAGAGTTTGATCACAGCAGGGATCGCACAACAAGAAACGGAATCGCCGCGTGCGGATCGAAGGGCAGCGCCCTTCACAGGTTGAACGGAGTCTTCGTTCCACATTGTCCGCGCAGGTCGAATACCGGTTGTGACAAGAGCCCGCCCGGCGCAAGCCTGGCGGGCTCTTCGTTTTCCGCTCAGGGCAAGACAGCCCTGAGCGCAGCGGCGCATAGGGCCACATGACGCCGGCTCGCACTTTGACCCATCAAACCAATGCGCCAAACCTTGCCGGCAAAGCTGCCAAGCCCGCCGCCGATCTCAAGCCCGAATTGGTCGAGCATCGCCTTTCGGATCGGCGCGTCGGCGACGCCATCGGGGATCGATACGAGATTGAGCTGGGGCAGACGAATATTGCTGTCGATCGGCAGACGAAGGCCAATCGCGGCCAGAGCTTCGACAAGCTCGGCATGGCATGCGGCATGCCGCGCAATAGCGGTGTCGAGGCCTTCCTCTCGCAGCATGGCAAGCGCCTCGTGCAGGGCGAACAAGGCATTGACCGGCGCGGTATGGTGATAGGTGCGATTGCCTTCACCGCCCCAGTAGGCGGTGACGAGATTGAGATCGAGGAACCAGCTTTGTACCTTGGTCTTTCGGGCTTTGACCCGCGCCAGGGCTCTTGGGCCAAACGTCACCGGCGACAAGCCCGGCGGGCACGACAGACATTTCTGCGAGCCGCCGTAGGCGGCATCCACGCCCCACCCATCGACCTCGACAGATATGCCGCCCAGACTGGTGACGACATCGACGATCGTCAGCATTCCGGCGTTCTGCGCCATGCGGCACAGTTCCGCAGCTTCCGATCGAACGCCGGTTGACGTTTCGGCATGAACGAACGCCAGTGCTTTGGCGTCGGGATTCGCTTTGATCGCCGTTGCGACTTTGGTCGGATCTACGGCCCTGCCCCACTCGTCATTGACGATCACCGGAACGGCGCCACACCGCTCCACGTTTTCCTTCATCCGCCCACCAAAAGCGCCGTTCACACAGACGATCGCCTTTTCCCCCGGCTCGAGCAGATTGACGAAGCAGGCTTCCATGCCCGTCGATCCCGGCCCCGAAATCGCAAACGTCACGTCGTTGCTGGTGCGAAAGGCATAGCGCAGCATTGCCTTGACCGAATCCATGATCGCGACAAAAGCGGGATCCAAGTGCCCGATAGTTGACCGCGCCATGGCCGCCAAGACGCGTGGATGCACATCGGAAGGCCCGGGCCCCATTAGGATACGATGCGGCGGATCAAACGAGGCATTCATGGCACGGGATTCCGATGCTGGAGAAGCCGCAGTGTGCCAGAGTCTCGAAAAGCGATGAAGGCGGGAGTACGAGGAATGAACCGGTTGGCAGTTCTTGCTGTAACTCTGGTGGTCGCAACGTCGGGCGCCTACGGGCAAATCACATTCAAGGAGTCCGGCAAGGCAGCCGGCGTCGACGACCCGGCCTTGAACGGCACCGGGCCTGCATTTGCCGACTACGACCAGGATGGCGATATCGACATTTTTGTCTCGACGGAAGCCATCGGCCCCGGCATCGCGCTTCGGCTGTGGGAGAACGACGGCAGGGGCAAGTTCAAAGATGTCGCCCAGGATCGCGGTATCGATTCGCGCGGAACCCTTGGTCGCGGTGCCGCATGGGGCGACTACGACAACGATGGCGATCTCGATCTGGTGATCACCACGATGCCGCCATCGGGTGGACCCGGCGCCAGTCGGCCCAAACACGTGCCCTCAAGCCTGTTCAAGAACCTCCTCAAAGAGACCGGATCGCCACGATTCGAGAACGTCACGATTGCGGCCAAGTTGTTTCGCAAGGGCAATGAAAACGATCAGAAGATCGGCGGCGTCGGCGACACCGGCGGCGGCGCCGGCTTTGTCGATTACGACAACGACGGCCGGCTCGACATCATGCTGCGCAACGCCGACGGCGAGATCGACAACGTGCTGTTCCGAAATCTTGGCGACGGCACGTTCACCGACGTGACCCACGAGTCGGGGATTGCCATGGAGGGCAAGGTCAAAGAGTCGAACTCGCAAGGCGCGCCGACCTGGGCCGACTTCGACAACGACGGCGACCAGGACGGGCTGGTGACCAACGAGGGCGATTACAGCGTGCTGTTCGTGAACAATGGGAACGGTACGTTCACGGATGTCATGAATAACCGCAGACCACCCTCGGGGCTTGCATTCCGGATCGCCGGAAACACACAGGGTTCATGCCTCGGCGACATCGACAACGATGGCGACATCGACGTCTACCTGCCCCTTGCCGACCAAGCCAATCGCGTCATTCGCAACGATCTCGATAAGGGTCAGGGCCTCACCTTCACCGACATCACCGCTGAATCTGGTGCCGGCGACATGCGCGGCGCGCGCAGCTGCGTGTTGGCCGATTTCGACAACGACGGCCTGCTTGATATCTATGTCAATAACGGAGGCCCTCAAAACGTGCTGATCAATGACGTGATCGCCGGCTTTCCGCCGTTCGTCAGGTTCTTCATCGCCTGGACACCCGATAACAACGTGCTCTATCGAAATCTGGGCGGCGGCAAGTTTGCCGACGTGACCAAGGGTTCGGGCGCCGAAGGCTTCGGCATCGGCTCCGGGGTCGGTGCCGGCGATATCAACGGCGACGGCTTTCTCGACATGTTCGCCACCAACCGCACATATTACAGCGGTTTCGAGCGCGTCAACATTCCGCAATCGAGCTGGCTATTCGTCAACCGAGGCAACAAGAACAACTGGCTTCGCGTCGCCCTCAAGGGAACCAACGGTGGTCTTGGCGCGCGGATCAAGGTGGTCAGCGGCGACTTGTCGCAGATTCGCGAACGCGTCTCCGCCCACGGCTATAATTCGGCGAACGAATCGACGGAGACCTTTGGTCTCGGGAAACGGAACACAGTTGATTACGTCGAGGTCCGCTGGCCGAGTGGAAAGACGCAGCGCCTCGAGAGTCCGAAGATCAAGACGACGGTTGTGGTGGCTGAACCCCACTGACCTTCATGCGTCCGGTCAGGGCAAGCGCCACGAGGGAGAAGACTGCGGCGCAGATCAGCGAGATTTCCGGTGACTGATACTTGGCGATCGCCCCCCAGATTGGCGCGCCAATCGTCGATGCGCCCATCATCGTGAAGTTGATCATCGACATGCCGCGGGCGCGCAATTCCTCGGGCAGCATCAATTGAGCGCTGGTTTGGATCGAGATCATGCCCCACATGGCGGCGAATCCCGTGACAATCAGGATTGCGCCCATCACCGCGGGGTGACTTGCGAAGGCAAGGCAAGCAAGACCCAGCGCCTGAAATCCGACGCCAAGCGCAAGCAAGATCTCGCGCGAGACGCTCTTATCGGCGTACGAATAGAGTACGGCACCCAGAACGCCGCCGACGCCAAATGCGGCATACACCTGGCCAAACACGTCGACATCGGAAATCAGGTTTGGCAGAACCGTCAATACCGTCGTCCACACCAAGAAGAACAGCCCGCAGCGAATCAACGTGGCGCGAAATGGCAGCGACTGCCCGGCGAAACGAAGTCCACCCAGCGCAACATCCGCAAGACGCTGACCGCGGGTTGCCGGGCGCTGGGGTGGCCGTTTCCACGCCAGCATGATCGCCGCGTAAACGAGGAAGCCCGACGCGGCGATGAAAAACGTATCGCGCGGGCCGATCGCCACCAGAAGCATACCAGCCAAAGCGGGACCGACGATACGGGCGCCGTTGATCGCCATACTCCCGAGACTGATCGCCGCCGGGATATGCTCGCGCCCGGCAAGCTCGGGAACGAGCGAGGCCTGACTTGGCACTTTCATAGCATGGCCGAGTCCGAGCGCCGCGGTCAGGAGGATCAGGAACCATGGATTGTGCATCCCGAAAACCACCGCAAGGCCGACCGAAATCGCCATCACAAACATCCAGATCTGGGAAAAAACCAGAAATCGGCGACGATCGAACATGTCGGCGAGAACGCCGGCCGGCAACGCCATGACCATGACCGGGAAAGAGATCGCCGCTTGGACCAGCGAGATCATCACCGGATCGCCGTTCGACCACTCCTTCATCAGCCAGGTGGCGGCGACATTGTGAACCCAGAAGCCGATCGAAGCGACCGCCAGGCCAATCCAAAAGCGACGATATTCCGGACGCTGGAGCGGGGTCGGACTGGCAGCGACGCTTTTGTCGAGGGAACCGCTGTCGGGCACGGTATTAGAGACGAGTACGTGGTTGAAGCGAAATCGGCCGCGGCTATGGTAGGGACGCGGCAAGGCAGATAGGAGCACCTACCATGGCCGGGCTCACCACGCGACCC
>VGEM01000327.1 GCA_016869315.1 Alphaproteobacteria bacterium
CACTCATCCGCTCTCGAACCACATCCTCGGCGGCATCACACGCGCCCGCGTGATCGAAATCGCGCGGGCGTCCGGATACAGGCTCGAAGAGCGTGCGTTTACCGTGGCCGAGGCCCTGGCCGCCAAGGAGGTGTTCCTGACCGGCACGACGACTTTTGTTCTTCCCGTCGTGCAGATCGACGAGCGGCCGGTCGCCAATGGCGGTGCGGGGACGGCCGCGCTCGATCTCCGTGGGCGCTACCTTGGGTTCGTCGAAGGCCTCGACGACCGGGCTTGGGCCGTCTGAGATGACCGATCTGCCGCGGCCGCGGGCCATCCTGTTCGACTGGGACAATACGCTGGTCGATACATGGCCCTGCATCGGCCGCTGTACCAATCTGACACTCGAGGCCATGGGCATGGCGCCGTGGACCTCGGAGCAAATCCGGGAGCGCGTCGCGGGATCGCTCCGGGACACCTTCCCGAAAATCTATGGCGACGAGTGGGAACGGGCACGCGATCTTTATTACAAAGCGTTCGAAGAGACGCACCTGGAAACGCTGGTTGAGTTGACCGGGGCGCGGGAGTTCGTGCGCGCCGCCAGCCATGCTGGAATTTACCTGGCCGTCGTCAGCAACAAGACCGGCAAATACCTCCGGAAGGAGGCCGCGCACCTCGGGTGGACCGAGCATTTCGGACGTTTGATCGGCGCGCAGGATGCGGAACGCGATAAACCGGCGATCGATCCGGTCATCATGGCCATGGAGCCGTCGGGGCGGGCGCTTGGGCCCGACGTCTGGTTCGTCGGCGACGCCGCCATCGATGTCGAATGCGCGCGTGTCGCGGGCTGTAGCGCGATCCTGGTCCATGGCGCCGCCGCCACGGTCGGTGCGAGACCCGATCTGCACGCCGCCAACTTCAGTTCGCTCGCAAAAATTGCGGGTTTTTGAGCTGTCAGAAGAGTACATTGGGCGGTTGCCGACGCCCGCGATTTTCACTAGCATTTTGCAGGTTTTGCCGGGAAGCGGCAAACCCACCCCGGTCGCGCGAGCGATCGAAATAAGTCAATAAGTCAACAAATCAGGGGTCGCCTGCTATGTCCGGAGAGAAGCCGCAAAACGTCCAGGACGTTTTCCTCAACGCCATTCGAAAACAGAAAACACCGGTCACGGTTTTCCTCGTGAACGGCGTCAAACTGCAAGGCATCGTCACGTGGTTCGACAATTTCTCGATGCTGCTGCGTCGCGACGGTCACACGCAGCTTGTGTATAAGCACGCCATATCGACGGTGATGCCGTCGGCGCCCGTCGCGCTGTTCGAACCGCCGGCCGAAGGGTCGGGCAAAGAAGGCGCCACGAAGGAAGAACCGGCGGCATGAGATCGCACTGACGTTGGCAGAAACTTCAAAATCGGCAACCCGGACGCTCGTCGTCCACCCAGACCTGATGAAGGCCAAACGCGCCTCCGACCAGCCGGAGGTGAGCGTCGACTCACGGCTTGAGGAAGCCCGCGGCCTCGCCGGCGCGATTGCACTCGACGTCGTTCACGCCGAGGCCGTGAAACTCCAGAAAATCAGGCCGGCAACGTTGCTCGGCGAGGGGACGGTCGATCGCCTGGGCGAGATCATCAAGGCCGAGCACATCGAGCTTGCGGTTGTCGACGCGCACGTCGCGCCAAATCAGCAGCGGAACCTCGAAAAAGCGTGGTCGTGCAAAGTCATCGATCGGACCGGTTTGATTCTCGAAATCTTCGGCGCCCGCGCCAAGACGCGTGAAGGCCAGCTACAGGTCGAATTGGCGCACCTGAGTTATCAGAAGAGCCGTCTGGTCCGGAGCTGGACCCACCTCGAGCGCCAGCGCGGCGGCTTCGGATTCCTGGGCGGCCCGGGCGAAACCCAGATCGAAATCGACCGCCGCCTGATCGGCGACCGGATTGTCCGCATCAAGAAGGAATTGGAGAAGGTCGTCCGCACCCGCCAGCTTCATCGCGCCGCCCGAAAGCGGGTTCCGTATCCGATCGTGGCGCTGGTCGGCTACACGAATGCCGGCAAGTCGACGTTGTTCAATCGCCTGACCTCGGCCGGCGTGCTGGCGGCCGATCAGCTGTTCGCCACGCTCGATCCGACCATGCGCCAGCTCAAACTCGCATCCGGCCGCACCATCATTTTGTCCGATACAGTCGGATTCGTCTCGGATTTGCCGCACGAGCTTGTCGCCGCGTTTCGGGCCACGTTAGAGGAAGTGCTGGAGGCCGACGTCATCATCCACGTCCGTGACGTGGCGCATCCCGAGACTCTGGCGCAGAAACGCGATGTCGAGGATGTTCTGAGCCAGCTTGGCATCCCGGAGGATCGGCCGCTGATCGAAGCCCTCAACAAGATCGATCTTCTGCCGGAGGACGACCGCAGTCGCGTGCTCAATAGCGCCGACCGCGTCGACGGGCAGGTTGCGATCTCCGCGCTCAACGGGCAGGGGGCCGATCGCCTGCTCGGGATGGTCGACCGGCGGCTGGCCCGCGAGCGCCAGGCCATCGCGGTGGAGGTTCCGGTTTCGGACGGCGAAACGCTGGCCTGGTTGTATCGCCGCGGCGAAGTGCTCGACCGACGCGACACGGCCTCGGCTGCCATCGTGAGTGTCCTGCTCGATCCCGCCGATCTGTCGCGGATTGCCAAGAAAACCGGCATCCGCATCCGTCACCGTGTCGAGGCTGCGGCAGAGTAATCGCTCATGGTTGCCCCCAAGCCGGAACGGATTGTCGCTGCGCTCAAGCAAGCCGCGAACGACATCATCATGCCGCGCTTTCGCAAGCTGGCCGACACAGATGTGCGGTCCAAAGGCGGCAACGGCAACAATCTCGTCACGATCGCCGATGAAGAGTGCGAGCGACTGTTGAGCCGCATCCTCACGGACGAAATTCCCGGATCGCATGTCGTTGGAGAGGAGGCCGTTGCCAGCAATCCGCGCTCGATCGAGTCCCTTGGGCGCGAGGACTGGATCTGGATTATCGATCCCATCGACGGCACCGCCAACTTTGTCGCCGGGACCTCCATCTTCTGCGCAATGGTCGCGTTGTTGCACCGTGGCGAAACGGTGATGGCCTGGATACACCGCCCGGTCGACGGCGATACGTTGATGTCCGAGAAAGGCGCCGGCGCTGTGCTGCTGGATTTCGCCGAGCGAACTCGATCCGTGAAGGTGCCGCCGCTCGACAGCGACGATTTGAGCACCATGGTCGCGGCGATTTACAACAAGGATATTGCCGCCCTCAAAGGCAAGTTCGCCCGGGTCTCGCGGAGCGGCTGCGCCGGCAACGATTATTGGACGGCGACCGAAGGGCATCTACAGGCCTTCGCGTTTCGTCGCCTGCAGCCGTGGGATCACGCGCCAGGCGATCTCATCTTTCGCGAGGCCGGGGGCTGTGTCCGGATGCTGTCCGGCGCGAGATACGAACCGTCGAAGCCGAATCAAGTCGGCATATTGGGTGCGCAGTCGGAAGGCGTCTGGCGCAAGATTGCCGGCATGGCCCGGATCGCCGTGGCTGCGGTTTAGCCTGCTTTTGGCTTTAGTCCCGCTCGATCCCTTGGGCCAGGCCGCCATAGGCCGGCACGCCGGTGCGCGGGTCGACTTTGAGGCGCGCGATCAGGCGAGGGGGGTCGTCACGGAGGCTGCGGATTCGCCAGTCGTATTGCGTGAATCCCGGCACCGGCGCGGCGCGGATGAACGTCGCGTTATGCTCGATCACTTCGGCATCGGTCACGACACGGACCAGGCCTTCCATCTTGAGTCCGACCTGTTCGAACCGCTCGGCGTAAAATCTTGCCTGTCCGGAACCGGACAACCCGATGCGGCCGTCCTCAAAGGTCTTCAGGCGGAAAATGGCATTCTGGCGGGTCACGAAGTTGACGCTTTGCATTTTTCCGGCGAACTGGCCCTCGCGGCTGTACTCGACCTGGTAGCGCCCACGTCCCAACGCATTGACCTTCTTGAACGCCGTGTCGAGCGTCAGGAAATCGAGGAACTGCCTGTTCTGCCGATCGGCGTCCTCTTTGGAAATCTCGTCCCGCGCGATTTGTCCGTAAAGCGGCGCATAGGTGAGGGTGCCGATGTAGGTGATGCCAAAGGCGCCGGTGGATGTGAATCGGATCTCGGCCTCGAAGATCTCGGGAAGCCAGCACGTCGAAAGTCCGAACAGGCACACCAATGGGGCGAACGCTTTCCTCACCATTCTGGCGAAAGCCAGAATCCACGCCGTCGGCTTTCGCGCCAGGCGCTCACGTGGGGCCTTGGTTTTTGCCAGGGCGGCATCAAAGACGGTAACGTTCATCGCTGGATACTGGACTCACTCAAACGGTGGAACAAGGTCCGTCAACGTGCTTCTTCGCCCTTTGCCTTCACCCACAACGCTTCCATTTCGTCGAGTGTGGATTGCTCGGGCTTCTTTCCGTGTGCCAAAAGCAGTTCT
>VGEM01000328.1 GCA_016869315.1 Alphaproteobacteria bacterium
CGTTCGGCATCGCCTTTCGCGACGAAACCACGGCGGTCAAGGGCAGCGACCCCTCGGACACGACCGTCGCGATCGATCTCGACGGCGACGGTTCCAACGACCAGACGGTCAAGGGGTTCTCGAACTTCTTCGGCCTCAATGACTACTTCACGACCGCGCCCAGCCTGAGCCAATGGGATTCGAAGGTCAAAACCGCGGGTTTCTCGGTTGGGATCACCGCCGGGCGGACGATCCAGTTTTCCGATGCGTCTAACAGGGCCGGTATCGTCGGCGGCACCATCACTATCAACCCGAACGACACCCTTGAGCAGATCCGCGACGCCATCAATCAGAAGACGTCGCTGCAGGGCCGGATCGAGGCGGAAGTCGTGCCCGATGGATCGGGCAAGCGGCTTCGCATTCAGCACATCCTGGGCGAGCACATGGTGATCACCCAGACCGGGGCGACCGGCACCGACGCCCTCGATTCCCTGGGTCTTGATTTTTCGTCGTCTGGTTCCGCGACCAAACTCAAGGTCAACCAGACTCTGATCGACGATCCGGCGCGCGTGGCGCGCGGCCGCGTGCAATTCGACCAGGTGACCGGTCGTTACCGGCTCTCTCCCGGCGACAATGCGGTTGCGCAGGAAATGACCGAACTGCTGAGCGGCCAGATCTCGTTCAACGCAGCGGGCTCGCTGAGCGCCGGCAGCGTGACGTTCACCGAGTACTCGGCGTCGATCATTTCCCACTCCTCGACGCTCGCCTCGGCGGTCGAGCGCGATCATCAGTTTCAGTCCGACCTCAAGGGCGCGCTCGAACTCAAGCACGCCGGACTGTCGGGCGTAAATCTCGACCAGGAAATGTCGAGCCTCTTGACGTTCCAGCAGACCTACGCGGCATCGGCCAAGGTGATTTCGGCCACAGCGCAGCTGTTCGACATTCTCAATAACCTGATCGACTAGTCGTAAGTCGGAGATAGCGCCATGGTTACCCGCATCGCAACCTTCGCCAATCAGCAAGCGCTGATTAGCCGCATGCTTGAAGTGCAGAAGCGCGTATTCGACGGCCAGACCCAGGTCGGCACCGAGAAGAAGTCGCAGGATTACATCGGCATCGCCAGCGACAGCTTCCGCGTCATCAACATCGAAAACGAGAAAAACCGCATCGAGCGCTTCGTCAACCTCAACTCGTCCGCCGAAGCCACGCTCAAAGCCATGAGTCAGGCGATCACCAGCATGGACGACGAAATGCGCGAATTTCGCTCGGCCCTGGTGGAATTCACCGGCCGCGACCTCCGCGACAAATCGCCGCAGGATTTCGCCGCCGTGAAGGACATTCAAGAACGCGCGTTTGCCGTGCTGAACGATATGGAGTTCTTCCTGAACCTCAAGATCGACGGCAAGTACGTGTTTGGCGGGGGCAAGAGCAACGTTCCACCGGTGCAGTTGCCCTACGACAACGTCTCGGAGTTCCAGAAGGACTACAATGGAATCGGCGTCACGTATCCGAAAACCCGCGCGGCGCACCTGGTCGATGCGACGTTCAGTAATGTCGCGGTCAGCGCCTACGCCCAGGTCAGCTACGGAACTCCGGCAATCGACATTACCCAGGTCGACACTGCCGCCAACACCTGGCAGACGGCCTTGATCAACGATTCCGCTTTTGGCGATCTGACGTTCGCCAATCCCGGTTCGGGCACCAAGGGCACCATCACATCGAACATCGTCGGCGCGTTTTCGAACGTCGAGATCGGCCAGACCTTTCTGATGGCGGGAACAGGCTCGGGCAGCAACAACGGCGTTTACACGGTAACCGGCGTATCGGGCGATGGCTCGACCCTCACTCTCGATCAACCGATCCTGGCGCCGGGCACCGAGGCCGCCGGCACCGGCATCGAAATACGCCTGGTTCCTTCGAACGGCTCGACCATTCGTCTGTCCGGCTCGTCGACCAGCAACAACGATACCTATACCGTCGTATGGCCGACCAACGCCGAGCTGGCGGCGGCGCCCCTCAATGGTGCGGGTTTTAACCTGGGCGCAGGCGAAGTGGTAACCGGAAATACGCTGTTCATTCGCGGCCAGGTGCCGAGCACGGTTCCGGAAACCGTCAACTTCCAGACCGGAACCTACTATCGCGGCGACCGGCTCGAGATTCAGCACCGGGTCAGCGAGACCCGATCCATCAGGTTCGGCGTCAACGGCCTCGACCCCGCCTTCGAAAAAGCCATTCGCGGTCTTGGGCAGATCCTGCAGGGCGACCTGATGAACAATCAAGCGCGGGGCGTCGATGCCCTGGCGTTCATCAACGAAGCAATTGAGCACTCGCCGTTGTCGTCGGAACAACCCGGCGATTTGCAGGACGTCTTGAACCGCCTCGGCATCAACGAGAAGGTGATCGCCGACACCAAGGACGACCAGAGGCAATTCATGGCCTTCCTCGATATTCGGCAAATGGAGCTCGAGAACGTCGATCCGACCGAAGCGGCCGTGAAACTCAACGACGACGTACGCTCGCTGAACATTTCGTTCGCGACGCTGTCGCGCATTCAGCAGCTGTCGCTGGTCAACTTCCTCTAAGCGGCGCGCAAAGGCGCTGATACGCGGCTTCGACCTCGCGCGCGTGGCGCGCGCCGTCGCAGAGCGGCGAAGCGGCGACACGCGCGCGCAAGCCGGCTCTCAGGTGGCGCAATCGCGTCCGGTCCCGCCCCGCCGCGACGGCGCACGCGACAAACGCGTCTTCGTCGGTCGCGATCCAATCCGTCATGCCGACGCACGTGAGCAGACTGGCGCCGACCCGCGAAGCATGTGTGCGGCCCATCATCGTCACGACCGGCACGCCCATCCACAACGCCTCGCACGTGGTCGTCGTGCCGTTGTATGGGAACGTATCGAGGCCGATGTCGACCTGACGATAGCTGGCGAGGTGATCGCGATCGTCCGCCTGCCATCCCACCAGATTCAATCGCTCCGTCGCAATGCCATGACGAGCGAAGCGCGCCGATACATCCGCGCGCGTATCGTCCTCGACCAGGGCCTTGGCCTTGATCATCAACTTCGCTGTCGGAAGGGCGGCAAGGACCCGTGACCACAACGCAACCGTCGCCTCCGACAGCTTGGCGAGCTTATTAAAAGAACCGAACACCAGATCCCCGTCGCGCGAATCCTTTAGCGCCGGCGCGTCGCTCGGCGGCTGAAAGCAGTGCATTCCGCCAGGCAGACGAACGACGGGCTCGGCGCTGAAGGCATCGTGCGCGGGCGGATCGGTGACGGCATCGGCCAGGCGTCCGTCGAACACGTCGAGGCCGGTGGTGCCCGGATACCCGATACCGGTGATCTGGATTGGCGCCGGACACTGCAAGAAAACATCCAGGCGGTGATCCTGAGTGCGGCCCGCCAGATCGACCAGCACGTCGATCCCATCCCGACGGACGAGTTCGGCAACGCGGTCGGTGGCGAGCCCGCGAATGTCGCGCCAGGTATCGGCGATCGCCCGCAGTCGTTCGGTGACCGCGTCCGGCGACGCCACGTTGGCGTAGCACGTCACCTGCACGGTGCGCCGGTCGTGGTGGCGCAGGAGCGGCTCGATGAAGAACGCAGCCGAATGACGCCGAAAATCTCCCGACACATATCCGACCTTGAGCGGTCCGGGTCCGATCCGACGCGCGGTGTCGATTTTCACGGTGGCCGGCCGGCGATGCACGGTCGCCAGTTCAATCGGATCAGAAGAGATATTATGTAGTGAAAACAATAGGTTATCGTCGCGTTCTGGACTGGACGCGAGGCCCGCGAGACGCGCGTAACCTGCCTGCGCGTGGCCGCGCTCGACATCGGCCACGGCGAGGTTGATCGCGGCGGCGGCGTGACCGGGATCACTGTCGAGCACCGTGTTGAATTCCCGCGCGGCAGCCGCGTAAGAGCCCTGCCCCGCCAAGACGGCGCCAAGATTATTTCGCGCAACGTGAAAGTCGGGCGCCAGCGCCAGCGCCTTCCGAAACGCCGCGATGGCGTCGGCCGGCCGGCCGAGGCGATCGAGAATGCCGCCCAGCGATGCCCAGGCCCTGGCATGACGCGGATTGAGCGCGAGCGCCGTACGGAAACCAGTCTCGGCATCGGCCAGTCGGCCGGCAGCTTCGAGCGCCAGGGCCCGCTCGACGTGCGGCTGATCGCGCGCGGGATCGACGGCGATAACCCGGTTGCAGAAGTCGATCGCGGTCGCGAAGTCACCGGCGTCGAACGTGATGGCGGCGGCCAACTCCAACGCCGCGGATGGCGGCGCGGACTCCGCCAGAACGCTGGCCAGAACCTGCCACGCTTCGGCGTCGAGGCCGGCGCCGCGATATTTGAGAGCCATGGCGAGACGTGGATCGCTCATGCGAGGGACTACAAGGTCTTGACCAATACGCCCTGAATCGAATCTTCTGGGCGAAGCTCGG
>VGEM01000329.1 GCA_016869315.1 Alphaproteobacteria bacterium
TGCGGGCAAGAATGGCGCCGGCCCCGGCGGAAAATGCGATCAGACAGCCGGTCTTCAGGGCCTGAAGCCGCTCAAGCCCGGCCCCGTCGAGGGCGATGTCGGCGGCCCGCAAATCGATCATTTGGCCGCCGACCATGCCGGCGGCCCCCGCGGCCTTGGCCATTGCCGCGATCACGTTTGAACGGACGCCGCCATCGGGGTGAGTCTCGGGGTTGGCCAGCACTTCGAAGGCCCGCGTCAGCAATGCATCGCCGGCAAGGATGGCTGTCGCCTCGTCGAACGCGCGATGCACGGTCGGCTTGCCGCGTCTCAGATCGTCATCGTCCATCGCCGGCAAATCGTCGTGAACCAGCGAGTATCCGTGAACCATCTCCACCGCCGCGGCGACCCTGAGCGCGCGATCGCGCGGAATGCCGAACAACTCGGATCCCGCCATCATCAGAAACGCCCGAAATCGCTTGCCGCCATCGAGAACAGCGTATCGCATGGCGGCGACGACGCGATTCTCGGGGCCAGGGACTTGAGGCAGCAGACGGTCGAGCTCGGCGTTCACCTCGACGGCAACCGCCGCCAGTTCGGTTTCGAAATTCTGATCTGGCATTGCTCGATTTTACTTCTACACGGGTCCTGGCTTGCGCCGGGACGACAGTGAAGCATGGATGTCACACCGGCGAAAGCCAGGGTCCATGTTGACTTGAACTAGGACTAGGATTCGACGTCGACCGGCGCCGTACCCTTGCCACCGCCGGTGATTTTTTCGACCTTCATCTTCGCATCCGCCAGTTTGGCTTCGCAGTGCTTGCGAAGGGCCGCGCCGCGCTCGTAGGCCTTGACCGCATCGTCGAGCTTCACCTGCCCGCTTTCGAGCCTGCGAACGATGTCTTCCAGCTCGCGCATCGCATCTTCGAACCCGAGCTTCGAGATGTCGTCGGCAGTATCGGCTTTGGCCATGGCTTAGTGATCCTTGAGAGTCTCGACGTGAGCGGTGACGCTATATGCCAGCGCGTCCAGGTTATAACCGCCTTCCAGCACCGACACCACCCGGCCACCAGCCACCGATCGCGCGACATTCATGAGCTGCTGCGTCGCCCAGGCGTAATCCTCTTCGACAAATCCGAGATTGGCCAATGGGTCGTCCTTATGGGCATCGAAGCCGGCCGAAATGATGACAATGCCGGGCTTGAAAGCGGTCAGCGCCGGTAGAACCCGTTCGAGCATACCGTCGCGAAAGGCGTCGCCTTTCGATCCTGGCCGCAACGGAACGTTGACCACGTTATTGTGCGCTCCGGTCTCGCTCGCGGCCCCGGTGCCGGGATAGAGCGGGTACTGGTGGGTCGAGGCGTAGAACGCATCAGCGTCGTCCCAAAAGATATCCTGCGTGCCGTTGCCGTGATGAACATCGAAGTCGATCACCGCAACGCGCCGAATTCCGTGCGCGGCGCGGGCGTGGTAGGCGCCGATGGCGGCATTGTTGACCAGGCAAAATCCCATAACGCGATTGGATTCGGCGTGATGCCCCGGTGGCCGCACGGCGCAGAACGCATTGTCGGCCTCGCCGGACATCACCGCATCCACCGCACGGATGACCGCGCCCGCGGCGCGCGGCATCGCTTTCGCCGTTCCGGGCGAAATCACCGTGTCGCCGTCGATCGACGACAGGCCGCGGTCAGGCATCGCCGCCACCAATCGCTTGACGAAGTCCCTCGGATGCGCCAACGCCATCTGATCGACGGTCGCCGCCGGAGCCTCCGCGCGCTTGAGATCGTGGAAGGTCGGTTGCTCGAGCGCCTTGAGCACGCTCCGCAGCCGATCGGGCCGTTCGGGATGGTGCGCGCCGGTATCGTGATCGAGATAGCTGCCGTGGGTTACGACCAAAGTCGTCATGTCACATCCGCAATTCACATTCGATTGAGAGGTATCTTCAGATACGACGTGCCGTTGGCCTCGGTCGGTGGCAACTTGCCGGCACGAAGATTGAACTGAACGGCGGGCAGGATCAACGCCGGCAATTTCAGCGTCTTGTCGCGCGCCGTCCGCATGGCGACGAAGTCCGATTCGGGAATACCGGTGTGGACATGCACATTGTCGTCGCGCTCCCGCGCCACCGACGATTCCCAGGCGATGTCCCGTCCCTCCGCGCCATAGTCGTGGCAGACGTAAACACGGGTTTCGGGCGGCAGACCGAGAATGCGGCCGATCGAACGAAACAAGATGGCCGCGTCGCCCCCCGGAAAATCGCATCGCGCGGTGCCGTAGTCGGGCATGAAGATAGTGTCGCCGACGAAGGCCGCATCGCCGATCACATAGGTGGAACAGGCCGGCGTGTGACCGGGTGTCGACAGGGCGCGGCCTTGCAGGCCGCCGACCGTGAAGGTTGCGCCGTCGGCAAGCAGCCGATCGAAATCCGCCCCATGCGGCGCGACTGATTCCCTTATGTTGAACAGCGATCCGAATGTCTGTTGCACACTGACGATACCGGCGCCAATGGCGACCGGCGCTCCGGTCTTGGCCTTTATGTGCGCCGCGGCCGTCAGATGATCGGCATGGACATGGGTTTCGAGAATGAGGCCGATAGAAAGGCCACGTCGCGACGCCGCCTCGAGGATCGCATCGGCCGACGCGGTCGACGTCCGACCTCCCGCCGGGTCATAGTCGAGAACCGGATCGATCACGGCTGCTTGCTTGGTGGCGGGATCTGCGACCAGATACGATACTGTGTTGGTGACCGGGTCGAAAAAACCGGTAACGTCCGGACGCGCCGTCATTGCGGTAACACTCGTGACATGCAATTCATGCTAATTCAGCGGAAGCGCTCTCGCCACCGATATTCGGGTCCGGGCCTTTGACCGCCGCATCGCACGCCATCCGATTCGGAGTCGATCTCGGCGGCACCAAGACCGAGGTCATCGCCATCGACGGCGACGGCGCCGAACGGTTTCGACATCGCGCGCCCACGCCGAAGAATGACTACGGCGCCATTGTGAAGACGATTGCCGCGCTGGTCGATGCGGCGGCCGCGGCGACGAACGCTGGCCCGTCCGCGCCGGTGGGTGTCGGCATTCCCGGCTCGATTTCGCCGGCCTCGGGGCTGGTGAAGAACGCCAACACGACGGTGCTGATCGGCCGGCCGCTCGACCGCGATCTCGCGGCCGCGCTGAAGCGCGACGTCCGCCTCGCCAACGACGCCGACTGCTTCGCTTTGTCGGAAGCGAGCGACGGGGTCGGCGCAGACGCCGCGATTGTCTTTGGCGTGATCCTCGGCACCGGCGTCGGCGGCAGCCTCGTCGTTAACCGCGCGATCGTGCGGGGACCGAACGCCATCACCGGCGAATGGGGGCACAACCCCCTACCCTGGCCGCGCGACGACGAGCGGTCTGGCGAGGACTGCTATTGCGGAAAGCAGGGCTGCATCGAGACGTTCCTATCGGGCCCGGCGATCGCGCGGGACTATTCGCGCGCCACCGGCGCGGACATGATGGCGACGGACATTGCCGCGCGTGCGGAAGCCGGCGATCCCGCCGCAAGAGCAGTGATGGCAAATTATCTCGACCGGTTGGCCCGCGGCTTGGCGAGCGTGATCAACATCGTCGATCCTCATATGATCGTGCTCGGCGGCGGGATTTCCAATGTCGCAACGCTCTATCGCGACCTGCCCCAGCTGTTACCGCGATACGTTTTCTCTGATACCGTGAGAACGCGGATTGCACCGCCGCGACATGGCGATTCAAGCGGGGTCCGCGGCGCTGCGTGGTTGTGGCCTTAAGGCCAGGATTTACGACTTCGGCTGAGACGTCTCGGGCGAACTGCAGTCGGGACGCGGTAAGGCCTTCAAGCGGCTGAGGTCGGCAGAGACGCGGAAATCTTCGAATTCCTGCTCGAACGACGGCGTAATCCCCGACGCGTGATAGCTTTGGAACACTTCGAAGTTCGGAACATCGCGCCGCTCGAAAACGTTGAAAAAGGCCAGGTTGAGATCCCACGCCGGCTGCGACAGCAACGATGCGTCGATTTCATCGGCAGTGGCCGCGCTGTGCTTGGTCGACTTCGGCGAGATCAAGGCCGACAACGCCCGGGGCCCTGCCGACGACGCGCCGTTGAAGACCACGCTGCGGAACAGCGCCTCGCCCTTCTCGGCGCGTCCGATCAGCTCCTTCATGTAGGCAACCGGCAACAGCGTGCCGCGCGGCAACGGCACCTGGATTCTCTTCGGCTTGGCATCGGGATTGTCGGACGGCAGCTCGTAGTAAACCGATCCGGACCGATTCGAGAGCTTGGCCGAGCCCTTGAAGGCTTCGACCGGCACGCCGCCTTTCACGGTCTTGACGGCGAAGTCGTACGATCGGCCGTCGTTCGCCTCCGTCGACCAGAAAATGCGCTCGTTGGACAGCGTCGTGCCGTCGCGGAAGGCGAG
>VGEM01000330.1 GCA_016869315.1 Alphaproteobacteria bacterium
TGGTCGAGCAGCAGCACACCCAACGTGTTGTGGGCCATCGCGTTGCCGGGGTCGTCGGCGACGACACGACGTACTTCCGCCTCGGCCTCGGCCAGGCGCTGATCCTCAAGAAGGGTTACGGCAAGCCCATAGCGCGCAAAGCCGTTCCGGCCGTCACGCGCCAGCACGCGTCGAT
This sequence comes from Alphaproteobacteria bacterium, assembly GCA_016869315.1. Lineage (GTDB taxonomy): Bacteria > Pseudomonadota > Alphaproteobacteria > Rhodospirillales > Rhodospirillaceae > VGEM01. The sequence continues at coordinate 176 of VGEM01000330.1, forward strand.
AAATATCGATCGCCTGGTCGGCCTGCCCAAGCATGTAATGGGCCACCGCCAAGTTGCAGAGCGCCTCGTCGTAACCGGGATCGCGCGCCACCGCGTTCCCGAGCGCTTTGATCGCATCCTCGAAGCGAAACATTCGAAGCAGCAGCGCGCCGTGGTTGTTGGCGATCACGGCCATCTCGGGTTTCAGTTCGGCCGCCTTGCGGAACTGCGGCTCCGCGTCTTCGAGTCGATTCTTGACCGCGAACGCAAGGCCCAGGTTGTTGAAGATTTCCGCGTTGTCGGGCGCAAGGGCCGTCGCCCGACTCAAAATCTCGATCGCGTCGTCATATCGCTCGACAGACCTGAGCGCATTGCCACGCGCATTCAGCAGACCCGGGTGATCGGAAATCTCGGCAGGGGCCGCATCGATCAGCGCCAAGGCCTTTTCCGCGTCTCCCCGCTCGCGCATCGCGTTGGCGAGGTTGACCCGGGCATCGACGTAGTTCGGCCTTAGCCTCAAGGCCTCGCGGTACGCATCCTCGGCCTCGGCGTTCCGCCCGAGGCCGGTCAACACGTCCCCGAGATTGTTGCGGATGACAGGATCGCCGTCAGACAAGGCCAACGCACGGATGTAGGATTGCTCGGCGTCAGCCAACCGCCCAAGCTCGCGCTGGGCGACACCGAGGTTAACCCAAGCGTCGAGCAAGGCCGGGTCCAGCTCCACCGCCCTGCCCAGTGTGTCGGCGGCCTCTGGCACGTTCTTGGCCTTGATCAAGGCGGTGCCAAGCACAAGATGAGCGCGGGCCAGATCACGATTGACAGCGATGGCGAGGCGCGCCGTTGCAACCGCTTCGTCGGCCCGCCCCATCTGCTGCAGAATTTGGACGCGAACGCCGATGCCGTCGATCTGGCCCGGATTCAGCGCGAGGAATCGATCGATGGCGGCGATCGCATCAGCGCTGCGGCCTTGCCGCATCAAGGTCAAGGTTCGCGCCACGGCGATTTGTGGATCGCGCGGGGCCAAGACGACCGCCTGGGCAAAGTCCGCTTCGGCTTCGGCCCAACGGCCGCGTCTTCCCTTGATCGTGGCGCGCAATCCAAGGGCCAGAGGATCGTCAGGGTACCGCCCGAGATGGGTATCGATCAGGAGCTCGGCGCCGTCCGGATCGTCGGCCGCCAGCAGTCGCTCCGCATTGTGCAACAACACGGTGGACGTCGCGGAAGAATTCATCCTCGGTTATCCGCGCGACAGTCGCGGCAAACGGCGCCGGCGTACTTCACTCCGGCCGAACTACGCAGACTCGGCGCGGGGCGCAGGTGCAGCCTGGGCGGTGGCGACTCCGGGTTGCGCCGTTGCCGGATTGGTACGCAGCCCGGCGGCAAGATTGCGATTGATGCTGATCAGGATATCGAGGTCTTTCGCCGCGCCCGACCGCATCGCCTTGGTAGTCTGTTTATCGACGAAAATGCTGAGGCTCATGACGTTGGCTTTGATCTCGGGCGGCAATTGATTGGCCGGCTCGGTCAGATCGGCCTGGATGATCGTCCAGAGCAGGTGATTGAAGCGAAGTGCCTTCGAAAACTCTTCGAGGTTCTCGGACTTGCCTTTGGCTTCCTCAAGCAACAGCGCAGCCTTGGTGAAGGCCATGGCCTCGATCTCGCGTGGCGAGAGATTCCGCTTCTGCTGTTGCTGGTAGGCGGCAATCTTATCTTTTGACATCGACCAACGCCTCGGCTTCCATCGTGATCAGCTGACGACACAGCTTCAACGCCCGATAGTGATCGCCGGCGAGAATGTGCTGCGACATCTCGACGAGCAGATCGATCGCCCGCGGATCCAACGGCATGACGATGATTTGTCTCATGAGAATGAAATAAATTCTATGGTAATCTTTCTCGGCCGCGGGATTGACGTACATGTTGAGAATGACGTTGTAGAGTTTCTTCCCGTAGGTATCGGCCTTTTCCTCGGTGATAATGTCTTTCTCGCGCATCACCGGCACGCGATTGAGCACCACGAATTCGGTCTTCGCCGGGCCATTGGCTATGACCGCGGTCCCGATCAGCACCTTCTCGTTGGGCTTGAGCGTCAGTTTAAGCGGCATAGCGTCCTACGCGTCACGTCGGGCGAGCGTTAGCCGAACAGTCTCAAGATGGCCTGCTCGGACTGTTGAGCGATCGACAGCGACACCGTGCCAAGCTGCTGGCGCGTTTGCAGCGACAACAGGTTGGCCGACTCTTCGTTAAGGTCGGCATTGACCAGATCGGCGGCGCCGCCCTTCAGCGTATTGACGATGTTTTCGGTGAACGAGCGTCGAATTTCCAGCAACGACGATCGCGTGCCGAAGGTCTGCGCCGAAAGGCGTACGGTGACGAGCGCCGAATCGATCGACCGTAGCGCCCGATTGATGGCCGTGATCGCCGCAACACCAGTCTGTCCCCACACCGAGGTCGAACCGGCCGTGCCGGTCACCAGCGCCGACCGAGCCATGATCGTGGTGAAGTCCGTGGTGGACAAACCGCTGACCACCAGCTGATTGATCGCAAGCGGCTCTGTGCGCTCGTTGAATTTCACGGTGAGCGTATCGGATCCAGGCCGGAATGACGCGACGGAATTCTTGAGCAGATTGACGCCATTGAAGTTGGCGTCTTCCATCAGATTGTCGACCTGACTGCGGAGCTCGTTGAACTCGCTGGCAAGCTTGGAGCGGGTCGAGCTTTCGGGCGACGAAATCGCCGACAGACCGAGCGCCTTCATCTGCTTGAGAACGGACTCGACAGACTCAAGGCCCTGGATCGACGCTTTGATGATGTTGATACCGTCGGTGATGTTGTCCTTGATCGACATCAGATCCGAGGCACGACTGTTGAGATTGCGCGCCTTAAAGAAGGCCAGCGCGTCATCGATCGCGCTGTTGACCTTGAGACCGGTGGCGAGACGCTCTTGCGTCCGGCCGATCAGTCGGGTGGTTCGCTGCAACGACAGCAGGTTCGTACGTGCCGCCAACGTCAGAGTGATGTCACTCATGGCCGTTCCACTCGTCCTTCAGGACTATCCGTTTCGTTCGATCGTCACGGCCATGTGGCAAGCGCCGCACAGCCACTTCACCTTCTGTGCATCCGTCTCACTTGTAGATTCGACCGGCAAACAAACGGTTAATGCGGCAACGGGAATTCCGAAGACCAAGCCCAAAAAACAAGGGCGGCGGGACCGTGCCCGCCGCCCCTTGGAGGCGAAACGACTGGTACGATTAGAACAAGCGGAGGACCGACTGTTCGGACTGCTGAGCGATACCGAGCGAGATCGTTCCCAGCTGCTGACGGGTCTACAGCGACAGCAGGTTAGCCGATTCCTCGTTGAGGTCCGCGTTGACCAGATCGGCCGCGCCGCCCTTCAAGGTATTGACGATGTTCTCGGTAAACTGGCGGCGAATTTCGAGCATCGAGGAGTTGGTGCCGAAGGTCTGCGCCGACTGGCGGACGGTGATCAGCGCCGAGTCGATCGCGCGGAGCGCGCGATTGATGGCAGTGATCGCCGCCGTGCCGGTCTGGCCCCACACCGTGGTCACGCCGGCGGTGCCGGTCGCCAAGGCAGAACGCGCCATGATCGAATTGAAGTCGGCGGTCTTGAGGCCCGACACGACCAACTGGTTGATGGCCGTCGCTTCCGTCCGCTCATTGAACTTGACGGTCAGATTGTCAGAGGTCGAGATGAACGGCGATGTCCCGTTCTTGAGAAGGTTGACGCCGTTGAAGCTGGAGTCTTACATCAGGTTATCGACCTGGCTGCGCAGTTCATTGAACTGGCTGGCTAGCTTGGCGCGGGTCGAGCTTTCCAGCGACGAAATCGCCGACTGCGCCAGCGCCTTCATCTGCTTGAGTGTCGACTCGATCGACTCAAGACCCCGCACCGACGCCTTGATGATCGAGATACCGTTCATGATCTCGTCCTTGATCGAGGACAGATCGCTCGCGCGCGCATTCAGGTTGCGTGCTTTGAAGAAGGCCAGCGCGTCGTCGATGGCGCTGTTGACTTTGAGGCCCGTGGCCAAACGCTCTTGCGTGCGACCGATCAGGCGGGCCGTGCGCTGCAACGACAGCAGGTTCGTACGTGTCGCCGTCGACAGTGTGATATCACCCATGTGCAACCCCTATTCTAGAGCGTTTCCCGATTAGATGGAATAACCCGAGCTGTTGAAGTAAGCGGCGCATTCTTGCTTTGTGATCGTTTTTATGATGCGGCCTATTGCGTGGG
>VGEM01000331.1 GCA_016869315.1 Alphaproteobacteria bacterium
CGACCGCAAAAAGACGCTGACCGAAGCCCTTCACGAACTGTCGGAAGGCGAAGCGGCGTTGCGCAGGACGGCGGCCAAAGGCATCGGCGCCGCGCTGGCGGACAAGGCGCAGATGTTCGCCCTGATCACCAATACACTCGCCAAGGATAAGGCGACCGAAGACGACTGGCGCAAGTTCAAGCGCCCGGTGTCGTCGCGCAACCTTGGCAACCTGGTCGAGGACGATGTGGTCGACGCGCTTGTCGCGGCCGTCAAGAATTCGTATGCCGCGACGTCGCATCGCTACTACATGCTCAAAGCGCGGTGGCTCGGCAAGGACAAGCTCGACTATTGGGATCGCAATGCCCCTTTGCCCAAAGCTGAAGACCGCAAGATTCCTTGGAGCGAGGCGCGCGCGACCGTGCTTGATGCCTACGCGGCCTTTCATCCGCCCATGGCCGACGTGGCGCTGATGTTTTTCGACAAGCGCTGGATCGATGCGCCCGCGCGCCCCGGCAAGGCGTCCGGCGCCTTCTCGCATCCGACTGTGCCGTCGGCGCACCCTTACGTGTTGCTCAACTATCTCGGCAGTCCGCGCGATGTGATGACGCTGGCGCACGAACTGGGCCACGGCGTGCATCAGGTGCTGGCGGCAAAGCAGGGCGCGCTGATCGCCAATACGCCGCTGACGTTGGCCGAGACGGCGTCCGTCTTCGGCGAAATGCTGACGTTTCAGGCTCTGCTTGCCACGGAAAAGCGACCGCTGGAGCGTCGTGCGCTGCTCGCAGGCAAAGTCGAAGACATGCTCAACACCGTGGTGCGTCAGATCGCGTTTCACGAGTTTGAACGCCATGTCCATGACGAACGCAAGGCGGGCGAGCTCTCGATCGAACGCCTCAACGAAATCTGGCTCAAGAATCAGTCGGAGAGTCTGGGTCCGGCGTTTCGCTTCGACGACGAATACAAGTGGTATTGGACGTACATCAGCCATTTCCTGCACGCGCCGTTTTATGTCTATGCGTATGCCTTCGGCGATTGCCTGGTCAATTCGCTCTACAACGTTCATGCGTCGGGGGCGGTGCCGAACTTCCAACAGAAATACATGGAGATGCTCGCGTCCGGCGGGCGTCTGCGCCACAAGGAGCTGCTCGCACCCTTTGGTCTCGACGCCACCGACGCCAGTTTCTGGTCGCGCGGCATGACGATGGTGTCGCAGCTGATCGACCAGCTAGAGGGATTGGCATGAGTAGCGATCAAACCTCTCCCAATGGGAGAGGGAGGATTTGGTTTTGCCATGCCTGACCGCGACGCCGCTGGCACTATCACCGGGCGGGTCAAGCGTTATGCCCAGGTTGGCACGTCGATCGGCGGGTTTGCCGCGCGGGTCGCGAGCGAGCGTCTGCTCGGCGTCAAAAGCGACCGCGCGAAAAACGCCGAGGCGTTGAAACTCGCACTCGGCGGCCTCAAGGGGCCGCTGATGAAGGTCGCGCAGATGCTGTCGACCATCCCCGATGCGTTGCCGCGCGAGTACGCCCGTGAACTGGCGCAGCTGCAGGCCAATGCCCCGCGCATGGGCTGGCCCTTCGTCAATCGACGGATGACGGCGGAGTTAGGCGACGATTGGCAATCGCGCTTCAAGTCCTTCGAGCGCGAAGCAGCGGGCGCAGCCTCGCTCGGGCAAGTTCATCGCGCGGCCGCCAAGGATGGGACGCGCCTGGCGTGCAAGCTGCAGTATCCCGACATGGACTCGGTCGTCGAGGCGGACCTGCGCCAACTGAAGCTGGCGTTCGCCGCCTATCGCCGGTTCGATTCCGCCATCGACCCCAGCGATGTCCATGCCGAAATTGCGGTTCGCCTTCGCGAAGAACTCGATTACCAGCACGAAGCCCGTAATCTTGCGCTTTACCGGCTGATGTTGGCGAAAGAACCGCACGTTCAGGTGCCGGAGCCCGTTTCGACGCTCTCGACGCGTCGTTTGCTGACCATGACCTGGCTCGATGGCGTGCCCGTAGCCGAAGCAGCGGGCGAAGGCGCGACGCAGGCGCTGCGCGACGCAATCGGCATCAACTTGTTCCGCGCGTGGTATGTGCCGTTTTACCGTTATGGCGTGATCCACGGCGATCCTCATCTCGGCAATTATACGGCGCGCGCCAACGGCGATATCAATCTGCTCGACTTCGGCTGCATTCGTGTGTTCGCGCCCAAGTTCGTGCGCGGTGTGATCGATCTCTATCGCGCCGTGCGCGATGGCGATCGCGAGCTGGCGGTGTCCGCGTACGAAACCTGGGGCTTCACCGGACTCAAGAAGGACGTGATCGACACTCTCAACATGTGGGCGTCGTTCGTCTATGCACCGCTGCTCGAGGATCGTCCGCGCCTGATCGAGGAAACCAACGCGTCAAGCTACGGCATGGAGGTTGCGGGCAAGGTCCATACCCAGCTTCGCTCCCAAGGCGGTGTAAAGCCGCCGCGTGAATTCGTGTTGATGGACCGCGCCGCCATCGGATTGGGCGGTGTCTTCATGCGCATCAAAGCGCACGTCAATTGGCATCGTCTGTTCCACGACACCATCAAAGACTTCGACGAGGCGGACCTCGCCAAGCGGCAGGCGGCCGCGCTTAAGAAGGCCGGGTTGCCGGCTCCCGCGTAAGTCATGCCCGATCTCCCGCCAGAAGATTTCGACCGTCTGTGTTTCTTCGAGGACTTTTACTTCCGCTCGGTGACCGCAGCCGCGGGACCAAGCCAGATCACCTCTCTCGATGGCTGGAACGACGCACCCTTTGCGCCGCGCATCACGGGACGCGTGTTCAAGACGGCCGACGGGCGACGGCTCGCCGGGTTTCACGTCAAGGCCTCGGCGAGGACGAAGGGGTTCGTCCTGGTGGCCCACGGCAACGCCATGCTGGCCGAGCACATCGTGCCGGCGTTCATGGCGCTCGACAGCCCCGACCTCGACATCGTGCTCTATGACGATCGCGGATACGGCCGCTCGGAAGGCACGACGCGCTTCCTCGCCATGTTCGCGGACGCGCGCATCATTTTCGAAACGCTTCGCAACGACATCGGCGGGCGGGGGTTCGGATACGGCCTATCGCAAGGCGGCATTATTCTTGCCAACGCGTTGTTGGCGGATGTCGCAGGCGTTGACGGTGTCGTCATCGACGGCTCGCCCGGCGATCTGCCTTGGTACTTGTGCTCGTCCGGTTTTGACCCCGCGACGCGGGTTGCCGAGGCAAAGCTGGCCGCCGACAGGCTGATGATCATCAGCGGCGGCGCGGACCAAGTGATTTCAAGGGATTGGATGCGTCCCCTGCTCGAGGGTGGGCGCAAGCGCGGCGCTGAGGTGGTGTTGCGGGACGAGTTCCCGCACCCGTTCCAGGAACCGACCGAGGCAATGCTGATGGAACGTTTGGGCCTGATTTTCGCGTTTTTTCAGCGGCACGCGGCGCGAAATCTGCCATAATTGCGGCCTCGTTTCACCAGGGGAGGCCTCGGAATGTTCAAATCTGCAATTTTGACCGGCGGCGCTGTCGTGGCGCTTGCTGGCGTTGCGTCGGCGCACAATGTGCTCAGCGTCAACGAAGGACCGGAAGGATTCCTGTTTCCGATGACGCTCAACGTCAATCACGGCTGCAAGGGTGCGCCCGTGATCGGCGCGCGGCTGAAGATTCCGGATGAAATCGTCGATGCCAAGGCGTCCGACAAGCCGGGCTGGAAAGTCGAGTACAAAATGCGCAAGCTCGACAAGCCGATCAGTCAGCATGGCCGCGAGGTCACCGAAGTGATCGATGAAATCTCGTGGTCGACCGCCGGTAATCCGGTTCCACCCGACGGGTGGGCGACATTCGAATTCCGCGTTCGTTTGCCGGACACCCCGGGCAAGGTGCTCTACTTCAAGAACATCACCGTGTGCACCGACGGCAAGACCGACCCGTACGTCGATCTGCCGAAGGAGGCGCTCGACATCAACGATCCGATGTTCGCCAAGAAGGCCGGCGAATTCATGCGCGCGACGCCCGGTCCTTCGCCGCTGTTCATCGTCCGCAAAGCCGACAAGAAACAGTATCCGTGGGAGTGGACCCCGGAACAGGTGCGCGGCGATTCGCCGCAGCAGGCGGCCCAGGCCAAGTAACGCTCCGGCTATCCTCGGGGTCGCCGGCCCGATATGGTTGGCGACCTTTGCAGGAGGCCGGCCATGACCGAGTTCGATCTTTCGCGGCGCGCATCGATGACGATGGGCGCCGCAACTTTTTTCGGGGCGTCGCAGGCGGCGGCTCAGGCGACGGCGGGGTCGCTGCCTTTGAGCGACCCCAAGGCCATGGCCCCCATCCGCGCCAAGATCATGGGCTCGACCGTGGAGGAGCCGGTCTACACCTACATGCGG
>VGEM01000332.1 GCA_016869315.1 Alphaproteobacteria bacterium
AGGACCTCGGCAAGATTCGCCGGATCACCGAACTGGTCGGCGACGCGTTCAAAACCCGTACGCTCGACATCACCTATCCGGTGAACGAAGGCGCCGATGGCATGCAGATCGCGCTTGATCGGTTGTGCGAGAAAGCGACCGAAGCGGTCGGTGAAGGTTTCAATATTTTGATCCTGTCGGACCGCCAAGTGAACCGGAAGCGCATCGCGATCCCGGCGCTGCTCGCGGTTGCCGCCGTCCATCATGACCTGATCCGCAAGGGTCTCCGCACCGAAACCGGCCTCGTCGTCGAGACCGGCGAGGCGCGCGAAGTGCATCACTTCTGCACCTTGGCGGGCTATGGCGCCGAGGCGATCAACCCCTATCTGGCTTTCGAGACGTTGATGTCCATGCGTGGCGATCTGTTGCCCGCCGATTTGGCCGTCGAGAAGACTCAGAAGAACTATATCAAGGCGCTCGGCAAGGGCATCATGAAGGTGATGTCCAAGATGGGCATCTCGACCTTCCAGTCCTATTGCGGCGCGCAGATTTTCGACGCGGTCGGTTTGTCGACTGCGTTCATCGCCAAGTATTTCACCGGTACCGCCAACGCCGTCGAAGGCGTCAACCTCGCCGAAGTGGCGCAGGAAACCTTCGATCGTCACCGCACGGCGTTTGGAAACCAGTTCCAGCTCGACGGCGCGCTCGATCCCGGCGGCGAGTATTCGTTCCGGCTGCGCGGCGAAGAGCACATGTGGACGCCGGATACGGTGGCCAAACTGCAGCATGCCGCGCGCGCCAACAGCGCGAAGACATTTGCCGAATACTCTCAGATCATGAACGATCAGTCCGAGCGGCTGATGACGCTCCGCGGCCTGTTCGACCTCAAGAAGGCGGCAAAGCCGATTCCGATCGACAAGGTCGAGCCGGCGAAGGAGATCGTGAAGCGATTCGCGACCGGCGCCATGTCCTATGGCTCGATCAGCCGCGAGGCGCATACCACGCTCGCCATTGCCATGAACCGGATCGGCGGCAAGTCGAACACGGGCGAGGGCGGCGAGGAGCCCGATCGCTTCAAGCCGATGTCGAACGGCGATTCGATGCGCTCGGCGATCAAACAAGTCGCTTCGGGCCGCTTTGGCGTGACCACCGAATACCTGGTCAACGCCGACGATCTGCAGATCAAAATGGCGCAAGGCGCGAAGCCCGGAGAAGGTGGGCAATTGCCGGGCGACAAGGTCAACATCCCGATCGCGCGGGTGCGTCACTCGACGCCGGGCGTCGGGTTGATTTCGCCACCACCCCACCACGACATTTATTCGATCGAAGACCTGGCCCAGCTGATCCACGATCTCAAGAACGCCAACCCGCGCGCCCGGGTATCGGTCAAGCTCGTATCGGAAATCGGTGTCGGCACCGTCGCCGCCGGCGTCGCCAAGGCGCGCGCCGATCACGTGACGATCTCGGGCTTCGAAGGCGGCACCGGTGCGTCGCCGCTGACGTCTCTGACGCACGCCGGTTCGCCGTGGGAAATCGGCCTTGCCGAAACTCAGCAGACGCTCGTGCTCAACAATCTCCGCGGCCGTATTGCTGTGCAGGTCGACGGCGGTTTGCGCACCGGCCGCGACGTTGTCGTGGGCGCGTTGTTGGGCGCCGACGAATTCGGCTTCTCGACCGCGCCGCTGATCGCCGTCGGCTGCATCATGATGCGGAAGTGCCACCTCAACACTTGCCCGGTCGGTGTCGCGACCCAGGATCCGATCCTGCGGCGACGTTTCACCGGCCTGCCCGAGCACGTGGTGAACTTCATGTTCTTCGTCGCCGAGGAAGTCCGCGCGCTCATGGCCGAGATGGGCTTCCGCAAGTTCGATGAGATGATCGGCCGTGCCGACCTGATCGACACCCGCAAGGCCGTTGCCCACTACAAGGCTAAGGGCCTCGACTTCACGCGCCTGTTGCACCGGCCCAAGATGCCGGCCGGTACGTTGATTTCGCAGAAGGACAGTCAGAACCATCACCTTGAGAAGGCGCTCGATCATCAATTGATCGCGCTCGCCAAGCCGGCGCTCGATCGCGGCCAGCCGGTATCGTTCGAGCTGCCGATCCGCAACACCAACCGCACCGTCGGCGCCATGCTGTCGGGGCAGGTGGCGCTGAAACACGGCCATACAGGCTTGCCGGAAGACACCATCTCGGTGTGGTTCAAGGGCACCGCCGGCCAAAGCTTCGGCGCGTTCCTCGCGCGCGGCGTGTCGTTCGAACTCGAGGGCGCCACCAACGACTATTGCGGCAAGGGCCTGTCGGGTGGGCGCATCGCGGTTTATCCGCCCAAGGACTTCAAGGGCGAGCCGACCGAGAATATCGTTGTCGGCAACACCGTTCTTTACGGCGCGATCGAGGGCGAGTGCTACTTCTCGGGCGTAGCCGGCGAGCGATTTGCCGTGCGCAATTCGGGCGCGGTCGCCGTCGTCGAGGGTGTCGGCGATCACGGCTGCGAATACATGACGGGCGGCGTAGTCGTCGTCATCGGCAACACCGGCCGCAATTTTGCCGCCGGCATGTCGGGCGGTATCGCCTATGTGCTCGACGAAGACGGCACGTTCGGGCGTCGCTGTAATACGGCGATGGTCGAGCTTGAGAAGATCAAGGCCGAAGCCGTGAGCGGCAGCGAAAATGGCGGGCTCCGCGCGCTCTTGGCCGACCCGCTCAGCAATGACGCGAAGCGCCTTCACCGCTTGATTGAGCGTCACCGGCAGTACACCAACTCGAAGCGCGCCAAGTACGTGCTCGACAATTGGGACAAGCTGCTGCCGAAGTTCGTCAAGATTATGCCGACGGATTATCGGCGCGCCCTGAAGGATCAGGCGGCGAAGCAGGAGTGGCAGGACACGAGCAGGACGCAAGGAGCGCCCGGAGGTCTCCGTGGGTAAGCCGACGGGTTTCCTCGAAATCGCCCGCAGCGATCGTCCGTATGACAAGGTCGGCGAGCGGCTCAAGACCTGGCGCGAGTTCGTCCGGCCGATGCCCGATGCGGACCTGCAAGGGCAGGGCGCGCGCTGCATGGATTGCGGCATTCCGTTCTGTCACAACGGGTGTCCGGTCAACAACCTGATCCCGGATTGGAATCATCTCGTCTACAAGGGCAAATGGAAAGAAGCGCTCGCGACGCTTCACTCGACCAATAATTTCCCCGAGTTCACCGGGCGTATCTGCCCGGCGCCGTGCGAAGCGGCCTGCACGCTGAATATCAATGATGACTCCGTTACGATCAAAACCATCGAGTGCTCGATCGTCGATAAGGGCTGGGAGCAGGGCTGGATCACGCCCAAGGTCGCGGCCGAGAAAACCGGTAAGAAAGTCGCCGTGGTCGGTTCAGGCCCGGCCGGCATGGCTGCGGCGCAGCAGCTGGCGCGCGCTGGCCACGCGGTGACGCTGTTCGAGAAGGAAGACCGCATCGGCGGCTTGCTCCGCTACGGCATCCCCGACTTCAAGATGGAAAAGCAGCTGATCGATCGGCGCATCGCGCAGATGACTGCCGAGGGCGTCACGTTCAAGACCAAGTGCCACATCGGCGTCGACATCCAAGCCGAGAAACTGGTCAACGATTTCGATGCCGTGCTGCTCACCGGCGGCGCCGAGCATCCGCGCGATCTGCCGGTGCCGGGCCGAGCGCTCAAGGGCATCCATTTCGCCATGGAGTTCCTGACCCAGAACAATAAGCGGGTTGCCGGCGACAAGATCGATCCCGCGGTTTCGATCAGCGCCAAGGGCAAGCACGTCATTGTCATCGGCGGCGGCGATACCGGCTCCGACTGCATCGGCACCTCGACCCGCATGGGCGCTGCCGCCATCACCCAGTTCGAAATTCTGCCGCGGCCCCCGGATGAGGAAGATAAACCGCTGGTGTGGCCCTACTGGCCGCTCAAGTTCCGCACCTCGTCGTCGCAGGAAGAAGGCTGCGAGCGCGACTTCGCGGTCGCGACCAAGGAATTCATCGGCGACCCCAAGGGCAACGTCACCGCGCTACGCGCCGTGAGACTGGACACCGGCAAGGACGCCAACGGCAAGGAAGTTCCCGGCAGCGAGTTCGAAGTGAAAGCCGATCTCGTCTTGCTGGCCATGGGCTTCGTCCACCCGGTCAAGACCGGCATGCTGGAACAGCTCGGTCTCGCCCTCGACCCGCGCGGCAACGTTCGCGCGGATACCAACAAGTACCAGACCTCGCGCACCAAGATCTTCACCGCCGGCGACATGCGCCGCGGCCAAAGCCTGGTCGTGTGGGCGATCCGCGAAGGCCGCCAAGCGGCGCGGGCGGTCGATGAATTCCTGATGGGGACGACGAACCTGCAGAGGTAGGCTGGTCGTTGGCGCGAGA
>VGEM01000333.1 GCA_016869315.1 Alphaproteobacteria bacterium
ACTGCAGCCATGGATTCCGAAACCGAACGCAAGCTGCGCGACCTTCGCCTCAATCTGGCCGAGATCTGTCTTGAAGGCCGGATCGAACGGGTGGCGGCGCTGTGTCGCAATCCGTCGGGCGATGCGATCATGACCATGATCAATTCGGGCGTCCGCCACTTGCCAATGAGCAAGAGCGACCAGGCGGTTGCCGAGCGCTGCCATCGCGTCCTCAGTGTCGAACACGATATCATTCGTAAAGTCTGCGCCTACCTTGGACTCAGTCTGTTCAGCTTCCCCCATTCGATCGAGCGCGCATTTGCCCTCGTCGACATACCGAACAACCTGGTCGCCACCGTCGTCAAAACCCTGTTGTCGTTGCCGCTGTTCTTCACCCGCGATGGCGCACGGCGCCGGGCCCTCGCCCACCTTGAAGCCGTCGTTCAGGATATCCACAAGGCGGCGCGGGTCATCGACGAAGACGATTTCAGAGCCGCCCTCTTGGACGGCTTCATGGAAGGATTTTCCCTGACATCGGTCTACGGCGAGGACGTCTCACTCCGCGAACTCGCGGTACAGCGCGCGGATCTCATTCGCGCATATCTTGAGTCCCGAGCGCTGGCACGGGACGTTGCGTTCGGCGCCCGCCGCGAAGGTGAAACAACCATCTCCGTCGGACTCTTGTGCCCCGGCGCAGGCAGCGAGACCGCCGCCGTGCGCGGGCATCTCCTCGGGCTCGACCGCAGCGTGTTCCATGTCACGGCCCTCGTTCCGGACGAAGCTGCGCAGGCCGTCGGCGGAGCATTTGTCGACATGGTCGGTGAGATCGTACCGCTTCCAACACAGGACATCGCGCGCGCTGCCGAGATTGTCGGCGCGCGGCAGTTTGATGTGTTGATCGCCGGCGCAAACCTGACCAACACCTGCCGCTTTCCGTGGACGTTGCTGATGTGCCAGCGATTGGCCCGGGTCCAAGTCGCCATGCACAGCTGTCCGCTCACGACCGGCATGGACACCGTCGATGTCTTCATCAACGGGGCCCTGAACGAAGCCGACGATGCCGCCGACGCGTACGTCGAGGCACTGGCCCTGGTTCCCGGGTCGTCGAATCATTACGTTTTTGCGAGCGGCCCGGTTCAGCCAACCCAGGTGACACGATCGATGCTTGGGATTCCGGATGCCGCGCGGATTGTCGCCTCGGGTACGAATTACTTCAAAATCGGGCCCGATCTGGTTGATGCCTGGGCCCGGATTTTGTCGCAGGACGAGTCCGCGCACTTTGTCCTGTACCCGTTCAATCCAAACTGGACCACCCACTATCCGTTCAAGGAAGGGTTCCTTCGCTTCGTGCAAACCGGGTTTGCCGATCGCGGTGTCAGCGTCGAACGTCTTCACGTCATCGAGCCGCAAGCCGATCGCGGGCCGCTACTCGGCGTTCTCAAACTGGCGGACGTCTACCTCGACAGCTTTCCATATTCGGGCGCCGTGTCTCTGATCGATCCGCTAAGCGTCGGCTGCCCGCCGATCGTGCGCGAAGGAAACGCCGCGCGCTGTCGGCAAAGCGCGGCCTTGCTGCGCGATCTTGGGCTTGAGGTCCTGGTCAGCAGGTCATCGGACGATTACGTCACCCTCGCCGGACGCCTGCTGAGAGACGAAGCGTTGCGCCGCGAAATCGCCGAAGCGGTCGCCGAGACCGCACGACAGTCGCGCATCGGAATCGACAGCGGAATTGGTGGCGAGGTCGGCAATCTTCTGTTGACTGCCTTGCAGCAGAAGATCGGCGCCGTTGTCATTTAGCGGCAAGTCGCGCCTGCAAGGTCTGCACGGCGTCTTCAAGCCTGGCAATGTGATCGTTACGGACCGCTTCGCCGACGCGAAGATCGGCGATACGACGCTCCTGGCCCGCGTGGACACGACCGATTCGAATAATGGCCTCAGCCATGGCGACATCGCGACAGGCGATCAGGTTCATGCGCGGCCATTCGGGGGGCTGCAATGCCGCCAACATCTCGATCCGGCTGAGAGAGTCGATACGGTAACTATTGTCGTCGCGCCAATGCGCGCCCAGAACGGCGTATCCGGCATTCGCCAGGGACTCAGCCGTGCTTGAGCCGAGCGCATCCGCCGCATCATTGAAGGCGAGATTGACCTTCACAATTGCCGGCCAGACCGAACGAAGTTCGGCCAAACCTGCAGGCGCATGCGCGGCCTCGATCGACAAGACATCGGCAAGGCCGATTTCGTTCGGCGGGATCGTCTGCGCCGGAACCTTGGCGAGATCGATCGGCCGTGCCGCCCGAAA
This sequence comes from Alphaproteobacteria bacterium, assembly GCA_016869315.1. Lineage (GTDB taxonomy): Bacteria > Pseudomonadota > Alphaproteobacteria > Rhodospirillales > Rhodospirillaceae > VGEM01. The sequence continues at coordinate 2,282 of VGEM01000333.1, forward strand.
CGATCCGAGAACACCGACGATCCAACCCGCCGCCGCGTATTGTCGCATCTGCGACTCGGAGGCAGCCGACGCAAAAGCGACCCGGCGCTGGCCGGCCGGATGGGCAATGATGAGTGGAACGTCGTCGCTCATGTGAAAGACGTGATGCTGATCGAGCTCATGCTAACGCGGCGCGACGCAAAAATCTGCTCCATTACCGATCCTCGCCTGCAAACTCGGCGAGTGCCGCGGCCATATCCTGAATGCTTGGACCCCAGCGGCGCGGGGGTGCCTGCCGAAAGAGCCGGACGCTGCCATACCACGGACTATCGCTTCGGCCATGAAACCAACGCCAGTCGTTACCGCGCGCGATCAGGATCCAGACCGGCTTACCCAAAGCGCCGGCAAGGTGGGCGAGCGCCGTATCGACCGAGATCACGAGATCGAGCTGCGCGACCAACCCGGCGGTATCGCTGAAGTCGTGGATATACGGCCGAAGGTCGACGATCGGCGGCACAGCGGCGGCGTCGAGTTCGTTCGCCGCATCCCCCATTTGCAGACTGAAGAACTGCACGCCCGGAACTGCAAACAATGGGCCGAGCATGCTGAGCGAGATCGACCGATTTCGGTCGTTTTCGTGCATGGGATTGCCACGCCAGACGATGCCGACCTTGCGACCCCGGCCCGAAACAACGTGCTGCGGCTTGGGCGCCCTCAGATAAGGCGGACAGGCGGCGATCGCTTCCACGCCGAGCAGGTGCGGCAAGCTCATCAAACTTATGAACGCATCAGCCTTGACACCCGGGGCTCCGAGACTTGTCGTGCGCGACACGCCGGGCGCAGTCGCCAGAAGTTTCTCGAGACCGGGTTGGCATTCGAGCACAACGATGGCGCCGCGGGCGGCAAGATCGCGGGCAAATCGCACAAAGTGGATCGCGTCGCCCAAGCCTTGCTCGGCGATAACCAGGATCGTCTTGCCGCTCGGGTCGCTTCCATCCCATCGTGGAATCGCAAGCGCGCGCTCGCCGCGCCCGGCCCGGCGAAAGCGCCACTCGTAGGCGGCGAAGCCTCGCTTGAGATCGCCCGAAACCAACAGTGCGTTCGCAAGATTCCACTGCACCTCGGCATTCTCGGGCGCCAGCACCGCCGCTTGGTTGAGGCAGGCGATCGCCGGTTCGATTTGACCCCAAGTTCGATAAATCATGGCGAGATTCATCAGAGGCCGCGGATCCTCGGGGCGAAGCAACCCGGCATGATGAAACCAGCGCTCCGCTTCAGGCAGCTGATCCTGTCGAAACAGGACGACTCCTCGATTCAAGATCGACTTAAAGTGATTCCATCGGGCCAAGGACGCCTTCTCGTACAGCGCGTCGGCGTCGGCGAGCTGTCCACGTTGCTGGTAGAGCAGACCCAGGTCGTAAAGCGCCGGATGATGCCGTGGATCGACATGCAGGGCAGCCTTGTAAGCGAGAATCGCCGCGTCGCCGGAACCGCGAAGACGCAACACGGTACCCATGCCGTGATAAAGGTCGGGATCGGACGGGGCCAACTTTAGCGCGCGCTCGAACAAATTTGCCGCCTCTTCGATCCGATTGTCGGCCAACGCCAAACCCGCCAGTTGACGAAGGGCAGGCACGTTGTCGGGCGCGATGCCGAGCACGCCGGTGTAGAGCGAGGCGGCCTTGCGGCGCGCGCCGGCGGCGATAGCCGCCTCGGCGTCCGACATCAGACCGGAAATGACGTCTTGTTCGTTGTCCATGACCGCCTTGGCGTGCATCATTTACGTGGGATCAACGGCATTGCTCAAGGGACAATCGTGCGGGACTCCAGGATGAGCGCGTCGCGATGGCGGGACTTCGGATGACAGCGACTAAAGAGGCCGTGTCACAGGCCGTCCGTGAAGTCACCGAAGGCCGCGGGCGTTCGGCAATTCCGGCGTTAACGTTAGCCGTTGCCGATGCGCCGACCGACCCCAGCCTCAGGATCGCGCTCGGCCTTGCGCTAGCCGATGACCGGCAATTCGACGCGGCAGCGGTTCAATTCCTCAAAGCCTCGCGTGCGCGTCCGGCCGCGGTCGAGCCACG
>VGEM01000334.1 GCA_016869315.1 Alphaproteobacteria bacterium
CGCCAGCCAACGCCGCGCGTTACACCCAGAAGCGTTACAACTTTCCAAGCGGATCGTTCCGCGTGCTGCACTACAAGAAAGGCGGCCCGGTCATCCATCAGATCGTCATGGAGACCGAAATCCTGGTTCTGCAGGGCTCGGTTGAATTGATTCCGCTGTATGGCGTCAAGGGGCCGACCGCAAAGGTATCGGCGGGCGATGCGCTGTTCCTGCCGGGCGGGGTGCTAAAGAATCCGAACCCGACCGAAGACACGATCCTGCTGCTCGCCCAGGTCGAGTTCGCCAAAGTCGGCGCCAAGAGCTCCATCGTGTACGGCAAGGACGTCAAGGAAGCCGAGACCGTGCAATGGGTGCAGGACGGCAAGGAGATGACGGCCCGCAACGCCGACGAAGCCAAGGCCGCGCCCGCCAATGCGGCGCGGTACTCCGTCAAGCGGTACGTCGGCGACGGCAACTCCATCCGCTACGTGACGATGAAGAAAGGCAAAACCAACAACGGCGTCACCACTGGACGCGACGTGATCATCTATGTTCCGAAAGGCCGCATGACGCGGGTCGAGGGCAATCACACCTTCGAAATGGTGGCGGGCGACGCCGTGCGCGAGAAGCTCGGCAATCCCGGACACTGGGTGGTGCACGAGGACGGCACCGTGTTCATCGCCACCGACGCACCGATGCTGCCGGGCAATTTCGGCCCGGCCATGGCTGCCCTCGGCGGCATGATGAAATAAGGAGCGGCACTTATGAAAATCCACGCCATGCTGGTCGACGGCAACGGACGCAGCTATTCGTCATTCGTCGATGTACCGCTCAACAAGGTCAGCGATACCGAATCGATCAGCAACAAACAGGACGGCACCATCTGGCGCATCGGCATGCGCCACATCACCAAGCATAAGCGCACCAGCAAGGACTACGTCACGACCGGTGTGCGTTCGCCCGAGGAAATGCATGTCGGCGGCGAGCCCCACTTCATCGGGGTGATGTCGGGCCATGCGGAAATCACCCAGCAGGATGGTTCGACCTGGCGGCTCGCGACCGGAGACTTCCTCTGGGTCGGTCCCGGCGCGCTGCATCACTCGAACAATCCGAGCACGGTCGACGTGACGATCTTTAATTTGTATCTGCCGGGCACCTCGGCCGATACGCATGATCCGAATTTCAAATAAGACCCGCAGCTTCGGTCGATCTCAGCTCGTTGAATGATGGGCCCTGGCTTGCGCCAGGGCGACACTGCGAACGGGCTTCCGCCGCTGGTTGCTCTCAGGTCTTCTGCCTCGGCCTGACGTTGGCATTCAGGCGGTAGAAGTTGGTCGGATCCCATTTGGTCTTGATCTCGACCAGCCGGTCGTAGTTGCCGCGGAAGTTCTTGCGGATCTCTTCCTCGCGCGGATCGTCGATGGTGTTGGCATAGAAACCGCCCTCGGCGAGCGGCTGCATCACCTTCCAATAATTGCGCGAGTAGTTGAGCCAGGTGTCGCTGTCCTCGGGCTTGTCCCAATCGACGCTGACGCTGATTTGATACTTGGCATCGCGGTGAGCATAGGCGGTCGCGTCCATCGGCACGCGTGCCGCTTTGCCGCCATGGCTGGCGGCGCTGATGCCGCCGCGCGGCATCGGGTTCTTCATGAAGTAATCGAGCATGACCTCGGGCAGCTTGTCGTCGATCCGGTTGAAGAAACCTGCTTTCGAATAATAATAGCGGCCGTGAGCGTAAATCTTGTCGGCGGCCGCCTGCATGGTGACGTAGTTGGCAGCCGTGATACGCCCAACCGTTGGCTTGCCGTAGCCGACGAGCTTGCCGATCGCCTTTTCGCATTCGGCCGGCGTGCCGATGAAGGTGCCGCCGATCGAGACCGACGCCTCGCCCTGAGCCGAACGACGAAGGCCCAGACTGCTGGCAACTTCATCGGGCTGGCTCGCATCCCAGTCGAAATAGAACTTCATCACGTCCATCGCCGCATCGATCGGGAACGTGTAGGCGAACGAGCTCACCATCGGGTCCATGGGGTAGAGCTGGAAGTGGAAGTTGGTGACGATGCCGAAGTTGCCGCCACCACCGCGCACCGCCCAATAGAGATCGGGGTTTTCCTTGGCGTTGGCTTTGACGATCTTGCCCTCGGCCGTGACGAGTTCGACGCCGAGGTTATTATCGAGCGTGAGGCCGAATTTTTTCATCAGCCGGCCGTGGCCGCCGCCCGTAGCAAGGCCGCCGACGCCGGTGTGCGAGACAAAGCCTGCGGTCGTCGCGAGCCCGTGTTCGGCGCCGGCGCGATCGAGATTGCCGAGTTGAGCACCGCCCTGCAGCCAGCAGGTCTTGGTGCCCGTATCGACTTCGGCTTTCTGCATCGCTCCCAGGTCGATCACCATGCCGCCGTCGGTGGTCGACTGGCCTGAATAGCTGTGACCGCCACCGCGTACGGCCGCAAGCACGTTGTTGCTGCGTGCGAACTGGACCGCGCTCGCGACATCGTTGACGTCGGCACACCGCACAACCACCGCCGGGCGCTTGCTGAAGGACCCATTCCAAATCTTGCGCGCCTCTTCATAGTCGGGGCTGTCCTGAAGGACGACGCTGCCCTTGATCGATTTCTGCAGATCGGCGACCGCCTTTTCGCTCAGCGAAACCTTGTCGCCCTTCGGCCCCACGGCGGAAACGGCGGCGGCATGCCCGAGCCCGGCGGGGAATGTCGAACCGGCGGTGACGGTCAGGGCGGAAGCAAGAAAATCACGGCGTTTCATGGCGGGGCTCCGAACATTGTGGGGCACTGTGAGGGCCGGATGTTGGCCCAGACCGCGGGCGCAAACAAGCGGCTACGGTTTGGCAAAAACCCTTGTGCCGCCGAGATACGTTTCAAGGACTTGAATATCCCGAATCGCCACCGGGTCGACGGCCAACGGGCTTTGATCGAGCACGGCGAAATCGGCGAACTTTCCCGGTTCGAGCGATCCACGGTTCGCTTCCTGACGTTCCTGCCGTGCGGCGTTGACCGTCAGGGCGCGGAGCGCATCGATCGGCGCGAGGCGCTGGTCAGGACCCAGCACCTTACCGCTGCTGGTCAGCCGACTCACCGCCGCCCAAATGATCAACAGCGGGTTCATCGGGACCACCGGCGTATCGGCGTGCAATGTGAACGGAATGCCGCGCCGCAAGGCCGACGCCGTTGGGCTGATGCACGCCGCCCGGTCAGGGCCGAGGAACAAATCCCGGTGCCGGTCACCCCAATAGTAGACATGCAGCACGAAGAACGATGGAACCACGCCGAGCTTGGCCATGCGATCGAGCTGGTCCTCGCGGGCCATTTGAGAATGCACAACGATATGCCTCGCATCCGGCCAGGGATCGGCCGTTTGCGCCGCCTCATAGGCCGCGAGAACATCATCGATGGCGGCATCGCCGTTGGCGTGGATTGCGAGTTGCCGGCGCTGCGTGTGCGCGTCCAAGACCTGTTTGGCCAACGTCGCGCTGGCGCCGCGCGGATAACCGCGATAGGCGGGATCGAGGTGGACGTGCGTGTGATAGGGCTGGCTGAGATAGCCGGTGTAGCCCTGAATCGATCCGTCGGCGAAGCTCTTGGTGGCGGTCACGGCCAGCATCGTCTGCCCCGTCGGCATGCCAAGTGACGGCGTACCCAGCACCGGCCACAGATTAAGCCGGATCGATAACGCGCCTTGCTCGAGCGCCGTGATCGCCTGGCGCATGGCGGGTGGCGCCGTCGCACCCGATTGCGCCGTGGTGATGCCGCGCGACGCGTACTCGGCCGACGCATCGCCGATCGCTGCGATCAAATCTTCGTCGCCGATCTTCGGCAGCAGCGACGACACTTTTTGCATGGCGGTTTCTTCGAGCACGCCGTCGGGCTCGCCTGTCGCCGGGTCGATGCGGAACTTACCGCCCAAGGGTTGGGGCGTCGCGCGATCAATGCCGGCGAGCTTGAGTGCAAAGGAATTGGCGGCGGCAAGATGCCCCGAAATGTGCGTCACGTAGATCGGCCGATCTGTCGCGACGCGATCGAGGTCGGCCCGCGTCGGATGGCGTTTCTCGACAATCAGCGTGTCGTCGTAGCCGGTCCCCTGCAGCCACGCTCCGGCCGGCAAAGCCGCCGCGCGCGCGCTCAGCCGCACAATCATGTCGTCGATCGATGTCACGCCGCCGATCGGCGGGCTGTTGAGATCGACCAGCAGTCGCCGCACAACGGCCGAGCCCGGGAAATGGCTGTGGGCGTCGACGAAACCCGGAATCACAGTGCGGCCCTTGAGGTCGTGAACAACAGTGTTGGGCCCGCGCTCGA
>VGEM01000335.1 GCA_016869315.1 Alphaproteobacteria bacterium
CCAGGTGATGCGCCGCGCTCTGTCCTATGCCGGCACCTTTGGCTTCCTAATCATTCAGCACCCGGAAGAACCGAGCCTTTCGAGCGGCACGATGAACGCCGGCGAAACCTCGACACGTCTCGGCCTGAGCGGAATTCCGCGTGAAGCCGAGATCATCATGATCGAGCGAGATTTGCGACTGGTGGCCATGACCAAGGGCCGCTACCACGCGGCGCACGTCTCGACCGCCGAAAGCGTCGCCTTGATCGCCCGCGCCAAGGCGGACGGTCTCAATGTGACCTGCGACACGGCGCCCTTCTATTTCGCGCTCAATGAGCTCGCCGTCGGCGACTACCGCACGTTTGCCAAGCTGTCGCCGCCTTTGCGCAACGAAGAAGATCGCCAAGCGATCGTCGAAGGACTGCGGGCCGGCGTGATCGACTGCATCGCCAGCGATCATGCGCCGCAGGACCAGGATTCAAAGCGCCTTCCCTTCCCGCAAGCGGCCTTTGGCGGAAGCGGGCTTGAAACGCTGCTTGCGGTATCGCTCGGGCTGGTTCACAGCGGCGGCATGAAATTGATCGACGTCCTGGGACGTTTGACGATTGCGCCGGCGCGCCTGCTCGGCCTCGATGCCGGGCGCCTCGCGACCGGCAAGAAGGCGGATCTCGTGATCTTCGATCCCGACCGCGGCTGGAAAGTGATCGCCGACAACTTCCGCTCGAAGTCGAAGAATTCGCCCTTTGACGGCCAGCCGGTCGAAGGTCGTGTGCTGCGGACCGTGATCGACGGCCGCGTTGTATATGACGAGCTGACATGAACACCCTGATCGACGCCCTCGCGCCTGCGCCAGGCTGGCTGATCGCACTGGCCGCGATTGCCGGCTACGGCTTCGGCTCGATTCCGTTCGGCTTGGTCCTGACGCGCCTCGCCGGCCTCGGTGATATTCGCAAGATCGGTTCGGGGAATATCGGCGCCACCAACGTGCTGCGCACCGGGCGGAAGGACCTGGCCTTGGCCACACTGCTTCTCGACGGCGGAAAAGGCGCCATTGCAGTCATATTCGCGCGTCTGATCGGAGACGGTGCCGCCGCCGAGCCGGTCGCCCTGCTGGCAGGGCTGTTCGCGGTTGTGGGCCACAATTTTCCGATCTGGCTCGGCTTTAAGGGTGGCAAAGGCATGGCCACGACCCTCGGCACCATCATTGCCGCCGTACCTTTGGTGGGCGGCATGGCCTGCGTCACTTGGCTCGCTATCGCGTTGATCTATCGGTATTCGTCGCTTTCGGCCCTGATCGCACTCCTGATGGCCCCCGCCTACGCATACATCCTAGACTATCCATATCATGCTATTATTTTTGCGGTTCTCGGCCTGTTGGGCTGGATTCGCCATCATGCCAACCTTCGCAGGTTGTTGACCGGGCAGGAACCGCGCATCGGCGCCAAGACTTCATGAGCAGCTCCGCCACATCCATCGGCGCGGATGTGGTGGTCGATTGGGTGCGTTTGGCGGGCACCGAGGGCATCGGGCCGATCGCTTTCCATCAGTTGATGGCGCGTTCGGGTTCGGCCGCCGAAGCGCTCCGGCGATTGCCCGAGATTGCCGCCCGCGGCGGTCGCAAGCGCAAGATCGTGCCGCCGGACCAATCTGCCGTCGAGCGCCTAATCGAAGACGGGGCACGCCAGAAAATACTTCCGCTCCTGGCCGTCGACCCACGTTACCCGGAGACCCTGAAGGCGCTTGACGATGGCCCTCCGATCCTCTGGATCAAGGGCGATCCTGCACTCCTTGCCAGACCTTGCATCGCCATGGTGGGCGCGCGAAATGCCAGTCTTTCCGGGCGGAAAATCGCCAACGCCTGGGCTGCGGAGCTTGCCGGCGCCGGACTGACCGTCGTGTCGGGCCTCGCCCGCGGCATCGACGGCGCCGCCCATGAAGGAGCCCTGTCGAAGGGCAAAACCGTCGCCGTCATGGCTGGTGGCGTCGATGCAATTTATCCATCCGAACACCGTGCTTTATGGCAGCGGGTAGTCGACACAGGGGCCGTCATTTCTGAGCTGCCGCCCGGCACCGAGCCAATCGCGCCACTCTTCCCCCGGCGAAATCGCATTATTTCCGGCCTGTCACGCGCCGTCGTGGTGGTCGAAGCGACCTTGAAATCGGGCTCCCTGATCACTGCACGCTATGCATTGGACCAGGGTCGAGAGGTCCTGGCGGCGCCAGGGTCACCCCTTGAGCCCCGCGCCGAAGGCCCGAACAGCCTGATTCGCGACGGCGCCACCCTGGTTCAGTCTGTTTCCGATATATTGGCTGCCCTGGGTGCCCTCGCACCGACCCCGGAATCACCCCGCCGGCAAATACATCAACCTGTTGAGAAATATAATGAAAATGAGATTGAGTCGGTCCGTGGCCAGATACTCGCCTTGATAAGTGCCGACCCGGTTTCGGTTGACGAACTGATCCGCCAGTGCCAAACGTCCGCCCCCGTTTTGGCCCAGGCCCTGTTGGAGTTGGAACTGGCCGGACGGCTGGTGCGTTTACCCGGTAACCGGGTCGCAGCAGTGCTACCGGCTTGAGACCGGTCTGAGTTTGTTAACTTTTCTCCGCTACTTCGGCAGATGAAGTGCGGCAGATGAAGTGAACAACTCGGTTCCGGATGCAGGTGGCATTCAGGAAACCGGGACAAAGAACGAAACAACGAGCAGAGAGAGCTGGGACGCGCCTGTATGCAGGTGGTCATCGTCGAATCGCCGGCCAAGGCCAAGACCATCAACAAGTACCTCGGCGACGGGTACCAGGTCTTCGCATCCTATGGCCATGTCCGCGACCTTCCGCCCAAGGATGGCTCGGTCCGCCCCGATCAGGACTTCGCCATGGATTGGGAAGTGGGCGCGAGCTCGGGAAAGCACCTGAAGCAGATCGCCGATGCCGTCAGCGATTCCAATGGCGTGATTCTCGCAACCGACCCGGACCGCGAGGGCGAGGCCATTTCCTGGCACGTCCTCGAAGAATTGAAGTCCCGGAAGGCGCTGACCAAGGGCATCCCGGTCAAACGCGTAACGTTCAATGCGATCACCAAGGCCTCGGTGCTGGAGGCCATGCAACATCCGCGCGACCTCGATCGCGAACTGATCGACGCCTACCTGGCTCGCCGCGCGCTCGATTACTTGTTCGGCTTCACGTTGTCGCCGGTGTTGTGGCGCAAGCTGCCGGGCTCGAAGTCGGCCGGACGCGTTCAGTCGGTCGCGCTGCGCATGATCTGCGACCGCGAACTCGAAATTGAAAAATTCAAGCCGCAGGAATACTGGTCGATCGAAACCGAGGTCGAGACCACGAAGGGCGAGAAATTCGGTGCTCGCCTGACGCATCTCGACGGCGCCAAGCTCGACAAGTTCGATCTCGCCAACCAGGACGCCGCCGAACGTGCCGCGGCCGCCATCAAAGCGGGAACATTTGCGGTCCTCGACGTCGAGAAAAAGAGCAAACAGCGCCGCCCCTACGCGCCGTTCACAACCTCGACCATGCAGATGGATGCCTCGCGCCGCCTCTACTTCTCGGCGCGTCAAACGATGCAGACCGCGCAAGGCCTCTACGAAGGCGTGTCGATCGGGGGCGAGACCGTCGGCCTAATCACCTATATGCGTACCGATGGCGTCACGATTGACCCTGAAGCCATTGCGGCGATTCGCGAGCAGATCAAGAAAGACTACGGCGCCAAGTGTCTGCCGGATGCGCCCCGCGTCTACACCGCCAAGGCCAAGAATGCCCAGGAAGCGCACGAAGCCATCCGACCCACCGATCCGCGCCGCCGCCCCGAGGATGTCGCACAATATCTAACGCCCGACCAATTGAAGCTCTACGATCTGATTTGGCGCCGCACGATCGCGAGCCAGATGGAAGCCGCCATACTCGATCAAGTCGCGGTCAATGTCGGCACGGCCGATCGCCAGACCGTGTTGCGAGCCAACGGTTCGGTGATCGTCTTCAAGGGATTCCTCGAAGCCTACGAAGAAGGCCCATCGCTGGCGAAAGCGGCCGAGGAAGAAGAAGAAGGCATGGGCCGCGTGCTGCCCGCGGTCGACGCGGGTCAGGCGTTGAAGGTCGAGACGGTGACACCGGCCCAGCACTTCACCCAGCCCCCGCCTCGCTTCTCAGAAGCGAGCCTGGTGAAAGCGCTGGAAGAGAAAGGCATCGGCCGTCCGTCGACCTATGCCTCAATCATCCAGGTGCTTCAGGATCGTAAATACGTGCGTATGGATGCGCGCCGCTTCAT
>VGEM01000336.1 GCA_016869315.1 Alphaproteobacteria bacterium
GCCAACTTGGTGACGGTCGTTACATTGCCGCCGGCATCAGCGGAACCGAAGTTCAACGCGTCGAATTGTTCGACGTCGTAGCCGATCGCGAACGGGTCGCACTGACGTGGGTCGGCTGTGTCAACGTACCGCGTGCTTACTTTATGAACGACGTCGCGATTGGGCAGGATGGCGTGCTCTACGCCACCCATATGTTCAACCGTCCGAGCAGCTTGCGTTGGCTGGTGTTGCAGTTCCACTTTTTGGTTGGCGATCACACCGGGTATGCCGTCGCCTGGCGATCGGACGGCGGCTGGAGCCGTATCGCCAATACGAACGGCTCCTTTCCCAATGGCATCACAACCGACCGGACCGGCGCCATGATCTACATGGCGTCGACCTGCAGCAGTTCGTTGTCGCGGATCGAGGTTGCGACCGGGAAGCGCTTCGACGCATTTCTCCCTGTCCGCCTCGACAATGTGTCGTGGACCGAGCGCGGGTCACTCATCATCACGGGCGGCATGGGAATCCGACTGATCAGCAGTGCAGGATGCCTGGACCTCGCCAAGCCCGGTTGCGCGTTTCCCTTTGGCGTGGTCGAGGCCGACGCCGAACTCAAGTCGCGCAGACTCATCTTCTCTGATGCTGACGGCAAGATTCCCGGTGCCTCCAGCGCGCTTCTGGCCGGAAACTCGATTTTTCTCGGATCGGCCGCCGCCGATCGAGTCACGGTCGTTTCGCCATGAGCATCCTCGACCCCAAAACCGCGTCATTCTCCGGCAGCGTTCCTGTATTGGTCGTGGGCGGCGGCGGTTGCGGCCTGAGCGCCGCCCTCTCGGCCAAGGAACATGGCGCCGAGGTGCTCGTTCTCGAACGTGATGCGTCGGCGCTCGGCACCACGTCGATGTCGACCGGATTGATTCCCGGACCCGGCAGCCGCTTCCAGAGAGAAAAAGGCATTATCGATACGCCCGAGATGTTCGTCGCCGACGTCATGGCGAAGACCAAGGGCCATACCGACCGCGACTTCGTGACGATGCTGGCCCGCGAAGGCGCGCCGACGGTCGAGTGGCTGGTGGACTCCCAGAAGGTGCCGTTATCGCTGATCGACTCGTTTCAATATCCCGGACACTCGGCCATGCGGATGCACGGTTCGCCCAACCGGACCGGCTCGGAGCTGATGGGCGCGCTGCATCACGCGATCGAACGCGCCGGCATCGATATTTTGCTCGAAGCGTTGGTCACCGACCTGTTCGCCGACAAGACCGGCCGCATTCACGGTGTTCGCCTGCAGCGCCCGGACGGACGGCACGAAGATGTTGGCTGCGACGCGCTGATCCTCGCCTGCTGCGGCTTTGCCGGCAGCCGCGAGATGCTGACCAAGTACATTCCTGAAATTCTCGACGCGACCTTCTTCGGTCATCCCGGCAACAAGGGCGACGCCATCCGCTGGGGCACCGCGCTCGGCGCGGCTGTCGCCGATATCGGCGCCTATCAAGGCCACGGCGGCCTCGCTTATGGCCGGGGCATTCCAATTCTGTGGGCGCATATCATTCGCGGCGGGTTCCAAGTGAACGCGCGCGGCGAGCGGTTCTCGAACGAGTCGCGTGGTTATTCCGAGCAAGCCGTCGACATCGTCGCCCAGCCCGATCGCTGGGTGTACAGCATCTTCGATGAGTCCATCCACGATGCGATGAAAGAGTTCGACGACTACCAGGACGCCATCAAGGCCGGCTGCATTCTGTCGGCGCGCGACGTGGACGACCTGGCCCGCTTGACCGGTCTGCCGGCAGCGACCCTTAAGGCAACGATGGCCGATGTCGAAGCGTGCGTGCGCGGCCAGAAGAAGGATCAATTCGGCCGCGATTTCACCAAAGGCAAAGTGCTCGCGGCGCCTTTCCGTGCGGTCAAAGTGAACGGCGCTCTGTTTCATACCCAGGGCGGCCTGGTGGTCGATCACGAGGCTCGCGTGTTGCGGCCCGACAAGTCGGCGTTTCCAAACCTGTTCGCCGGCGGCGGCGCCGCCCGCGGCATTTCCGGCAACAGCAACTACGGCTATCTCGCCGGCAATGGGCTCTTGGCCGCGACTGCGTTGGGACGCCTCGCGGGTCGCGCGGCGGCACGAATGGTCAAATAGCCCTCAAAACTGCCCCTTGAATGACACCAGATAGTACCGTCCTCATGTCGCGGTTCGTGAATCGAACCGCGACACGCGGCCGTCGATGGCGTTGACCAGGTAGACGGAGCGTTCGCGCTTGCTCTTGCGATTGAGGATGTTCCCGAATTCGAAGTGAAACGACAGCTCTTCGCGCCACGTCGTGTCGGCGAAGATCGAGAAGTTGAGGGTATCACCGGACTTCTCGGTGTCGTCGAGATCGTAATCGAACACCTTGCCGACCTTGGCGAAAATGAACGCCAGCTGCGTATTGAGCGGCTTCAACTCGTGCCGGTAATTGACGCTCATTTCATAAGGCGCCTTGCCGGCAAACCGGCGCTTTCCGCCATTGAACGGATCGGTCACTCGCGTGTCGCGCCGCAGGTATGTACTGGTCAGCGTGCCGTCCCAAAGACCGAGCGCGTTGAGCTTGAGGCTGGCCTCCAACTCGCCGCCGAATTCGCGGCCAGGGCCGATATTGCCCGGCTGCGACACGAAGGCGTTGAACGCCACCTTGCCGCGGACATCGGTGACGTCGCGGTAATATCCGCGCGCCGAGAGAAACCCGCCGGCGTTGGGCAGTTTGTGTTCCCACCCGGTCTCGGTGTCCCACGACTTTTCGGGAACCAGCCGCGGATTTCCAGCCTCCAGTTCCCGGTCGTCGGCCTGGATGGTCGAGATGAACTCGAGAAAGTCGAGCTGAGTTACGTCGCGGCGGACCGAAATCCACGCGCGGTTGCTGGTCGTCGGCTTGTAGAACGCCTCGAAGGTGGGTTTGACGTAAGTCAGCGAGCGCGAGCTGTCGATGTCGACGCCCTTCTGATTCAAGTCCGACAATTCAAAGGTCAGGCCGCTCGCCACTTCCCAGCGCTCGGTCGGCGTCCAACGGTGATCGGCGAAGATCTCGGCGCGATACTCGGTCACCTTGCTGTCGCTGTTGAAAATCGGAACGCGCACCGGCGCGCCGTTGACGATATTGAACAGGTTGAGCTCGGTATCCTGGGTATTGAGCACCGCCTCGACGCTGGCCTTCATCGACTGGCGATCGGCGATCGGCCAGTCGTATGCGCCACGCAGAATGGACTCGGTCTTCAGGTCCTCGCGGTCCTCCATCACGGTTCGCGGTCGGGTGGGAAGCCGGACGTTGAAGATCTCGCGGTCTTTGTCCTCAGCCTCGATGTTGAACAAGGCGATCGTCGTAAAGGTGCCGCCGGCGCCCAGCGGAAAACTGTAATCGACGCCAAATTCGCCAGTCTCGCGATTGCGGATGTCGAATTCCAATGTCTCGCCGGTCTCGACCGGCGACGGCCCGGCCAGATTTCGAAACGTCAGACGCCGTTCGCGGTTGATGTCGCGGTGCTGGGCCAGCGCATTGATCTGCAGTTCGCGGTCGCCGTCGAGGCGGAAATCGAAATTGCCCGACATCCGGTAGAATTGATTATGGGCGTTCTCGGCCTCGATATTGTCGTTCAACGCCTGCCCGGTGGTTGTGCGGCTGGTCTCGCTGCGCCGCCACGGGCGGTAGGCGACATCGGAATGCAGCGACACGTTGGCGTTCATGTCGACCGCGTCATAGGCATAGCTGGTGATGCCGGCCGACCGGATCGCGCCGTTGCGATAGTTGACCGCGGCAACGAAGTACGACCACGTGCTGCGGCCATCCGCTTTCAATACGATGTTGACGATGCGGCTCGAGGTCATTTCGAGTTCGGTCACCGCGCCACCGCGAATCACCTCGATCCGCTCGACCTGTGTCGCCGAGATTCGCCGAAGCACGTTGATGGCGGAATTATCCGTGGCCGAAATCTGTTTGCCGTTGATCAGAAGCTGATCGGAATTCGATCGAAGGCCGCGACGCTCCTCGGTTTGCCGAAACGCCAGCGACACGCCGGGAATCCGATCCAGCATGTCGAGCAGCGTGATCGGCCGATATTGCGCGAAATAGGCGGCATCGTAAGTGGCAACGGGCTGGTCTGCCGGCGGCTCCCTGAGCAACGACGGTCGAGGCAATGAGCGCGGCAACTGCGGCGACAAAACGCATGACAGCCTCCGTCCTCCAACTAGCGGACGCCCACCGGCGCCGTCAATCACGATGCCTTGCCGCACGCG
>VGEM01000337.1 GCA_016869315.1 Alphaproteobacteria bacterium
CGGTATCGTCGCATCGACCCATTGGATTGCGTCGGCTGTCGGATTCGGGGTGTTGGAGCGCGGCGGTAACGCTTTCGATGCCGCGGCCGCCACGGCGTTCACCTTGCAAGTCATCGAGCCGCATTTGAACGGTCCTGGCGGCGACGCGCCAATCATCCTCTACCACGCGCCGACCCGGCGGACCGTTGTCGTATGCGGCCAGGGCCCCGCACCCAAGGCCGCGATCATCGCCAAGTACCGCGAACTCGGCCTCGACCTCGTGCCCGGCGCCGGATTGCTGGCGGCGGTGGTGCCTGGCGCGACCGATGCCTGGATGCATGTCCTCGCCAATTACGGAACCATTTCACTCGCCGACGCCCTTGCCCCCGCCATCCACTATGCCGAGAACGGGTTTCCGGTGATGCCGTCGATCGCCGGCACGATCAAATCGGTGCGCGATCTGTTCACGAACGAATGGAAGTCCTCGGGTGCGGTATGGCTGGCAAATGGCGAGCCGCCGGCAGCGGGCAGTTACCACAAGAACCCTTCCCTCGCCGCCACGTACCGCCGGCTGATCAAGGAAGGCCAGGCGGGCGGCGGTGACCGCGTCAAGCAGATCGAAGGCGCGCGCAAGGCGTGGTCCGACGGTTTTGTCGCCGAGGCTATCGACAGGTTTTCGCGCATTCCGGCGATGGACAGCTCGGGCGAAAGGCATGCCGGTCTGTTGACCGGCGCCGACATGGCCGGCTGGCGCGCGTGGGAAGAGCACCCCGTGACGTTCGATTACGGCCGCTACACCCTGGCCAAGCCGGGGCCGTGGAGTCAGGGCCCTGTCCTGCTGCAGCAATTGGCGCTGCTGGCGAATTTCGATCTGGCGGCGATGGACCCACTGGGACCGGACTTCGCTCATACCGTCATCGAGTGCGCCAAACTCGCCTTCGCTGACCGTGAAGCCTATTACGGCGACCCCAATTTCATCTCCGTACCCATGGCGCAACTGCTCGCCAAGGCGCGCAACGCGGATCGCCGCAAACTCGTAACGCAGGTTGCGTCGTTGGAAGATCGGCCGAGCGTCATCGACGGCTTCAAGATCGTGCCAACGCCGGTCACCGGAATGACGGCCAAGATCGACGTACCGACCGCGGCCATCGGCGAGCCGACCGTTCGCAAAAATGGCGAAGCGCGCGGCGACACGGTGCACCTCGACGTGGTCGATCGCCACGGCAACATGGTGGCGGCGACGCCAAGCGGCGGCTGGCTGCCAAGCTCGCCGACCGTTCCCGAACTCGGGTTCTGTCTCGGGTCTCGCGCCCAGATGTTCTGGCTGCAAGACGGACATCCGAGCGCGCTGGCGCCGGGCAAACGGCCGCGCGCGACCTTGTCGCCCTCGTTCGCCTTTAAGGATGGCGAGCCATACATGGCTTTCGGCACCCCAGGCGGCGACGGCCAGGATCAATGGCCGTTGATCGCCTTCTTGCGCCATGTCCATCACGGGATGAATTTGCAGGAAGCGATCGATTCGCCGGTTTTCCATAGCGAGCACTTCCGCAATTCCTTCTACCCGCGCGAAGCGCGCCCGGGCGTGGTTGTCGCCGAGGGTCGATTGCCGAAAACGACGATCGAAGACCTCAAGCGACGCGGCCACACGGTCAGTCTCGAGCCCGACTGGTCGCTCTCGCGCATGACGGCCGTGACTCAAGACAAAGGCATCTTCCGTGGCGGCGCCAGTCCGCGCGGTATGCAAGGCTACGCGGTGGGGCGATGATGCTCGATCGACGCACGGCATTACTTGGGTTGGCGGGGACTGCGGGCTCGGCGCATGCGGCCGTCAAGACGCCAAAGGGCCCCGGCCTCATTCTGTCGGAAGGCCCCGAAGGCTTGTGGGATTCCGAACGCGCCTCCTGCCCGCGCGTGCTGCGGAACGCCGATGGCACATGGTCGATGTGGTACTACGGTCGCGATCCTTCGTTCGACGACGCCTACACATTACCCACGGGGCGCATCGGCCACGCGCGGTCCAAGGATGGAGTAAAATGGGAGCGCGTTCGCGGCCCGCTCACCATGGGCGCGGTGTTCGAAGCGTCGCCGGATCAGACACGGTTCGATTGCGGCCATGTCGGCGTCAGCGGCATTTCGCGCGAAGGCGATGAACTTGTCATGTGGTACTTCGGCGGCGATCACACCGTCACCACCACGCCGCGCAGCACGTCGAAGGGTTTTCCGATGCGACCCGGCCGCGCCACATCGCGCGACGGACTGAACTGGACGCGAACCGAAGGCCCCTATCGCGGGGCGATGCTCGACGTCGGCAAACCGGGCGAGTTCGATGCCGTGATGGTCGGCTGGCCCCACACCCTCAAAGAGGACGATGGGAGCTACAAGCTCTACTACCACACGCTCAGTGCCGCGGAGGGATTCATGGCCTGCTGCGCCGTGTCTGCCGACGGATTGAAATGGGAGAAAGTTGGACCGGTATTGAAGAAAGGCCCCGAAGGGAACTTCGACCAGAATGGCGTCGGCAGCCGCCACGTCAGCAAGGTGCAGGGCCGCTACGTCATGTTCTACGAAGGCAACGACGGCAAGTGGTTCGGCGGCATCGGCCTTGCCGAGTCCGACGATGGCCTGACGTTTCGACGCGTCAAAGGACCCGATCGCGGCGGCTGCGTCCTCGCCGCTCCGCCACGCGATTCTGATCGCTTCGACAGCCACGGTATCGGCACGCCGTGGCTCGTGCCCGATGGCGCCGGTTTCCGGCTCTTATGTGGGCGCGACCAGCGCGGTTGCCGGTGACATGGAAAGTGGCGAAAGCCGGAATATCCACCGGATTGGCCTCGCGACGTGCCCAAGCGGCGATCTGACCAAGTGGACGCGCTGGGGTGCTTAGATTTAAGTGATTGAAATTATTATAGTTAATTCAGTTTCATGCGACGAGGAACAAATTAGTTCATAAACGAGTTTGTTGGAGGTCGAACTGACGCGCCGCGGCGAAGCTGTGGCCAAGATCGTGGCCATCACGCCCGCGTTCGATCGCGAAAAAGCCCAGTGGGCGGCAGCGCGGTTGCTCGAACTTAACGAGGGCGTGACGCTCGCGACGGCGCCGGCCTTCAGCTTGTCCCAGCCTGATCGCGGCCAAATACACCCGCGGCCTTCATCTGTTCGAAGTCTGACTTGGCAAAACCAAGCAACGTCACCAGCTCCTCGGCGTGCTGATTGAACGCCGGGCTCTCAAATCCAAGATGTGCAGGTTCTTCGGTGAACTTGATCGGATTGCCGATATGCTTGCGGCCGGCATCGTCCTTGATCGCCATGGCACGAGCGCGCGCCTGAGGCTGCTCGATCGCTTCCGCCATGTCGAGCACCGGCGCCCAGCCGAGATCAAGCTTCGATAACGCGTCGACCCATTCCGCCTGCGTGCGCAGCTTGAAGGTGCTGCGCAGGAATTCTTTTATCGGCTCCTGGGCGACGCAGTCGTCGAGCCGGCAGGGCGCGACCAGATCGGGTCGCCCCAAATAACTCAGAAGACTTTCGGCGAATTTCGGCTCGCGCCCCGACAGGACAATGAACTTGCCGTCCTTGGTTTCGTAGATGTTGTAAAACGCGGCGCCGCCGATCGACCGGCCGGTGCGGGTCAACGGCGGCTTGCCCTCGCCGAGGACCGGGCCGGTTAAGTGCGCACTGAAGGACAGCAACGAATCATACATGGCGGCGTCGATGAAATCGCCACGGCCGGTCTGTTCACGGCGATAGAGCGCCATGAGAATTCCAGAAAGACCCACCATCGCCGACATGGCATCGGCCGAGGGAAATCCGGGCACCACCGGCTTGCCGTCGCCGTTGTCGTTGATGGCCAGAAACCCGGTCAGTGCCTGGGCGCCCATATCGTGGGTGGCCTTGCCGTACAACGGGCCCGAGTGCCCGAACGCCGACACGGCGCAATAGATCAAGCGTTGGTTGCGAACCTTGAGATGCTTGTAGCCGAGGCCGAGCCGATCCATCACTCCAGGACGAAATCCTTCGACCAGCACATCGGCGGTCTCGGCGAGACGCGCCAGAATTTCCTTTCCGTCGGGCGCCTTGAGATCGAGGCAGATACTTTTCTTGCCGCGATGCAAGGTGCGGAACCAAACCGATTGCGGCTTGCCGTCGGGCCCCGTCTCGAATGGTCCGTAATGACGCGACGGTTCGCCGCCGGGCGGCTCGACCCGGATCACCTCGGCGCCGTGATCGGCCAGCATTAATGTCAGA
>VGEM01000338.1 GCA_016869315.1 Alphaproteobacteria bacterium
CAGCCCCTGACGCTGACCGGTTTACCATCGTGGTTGCGCAGCGTGCGTGGCCGCAGCGCCTGCTCGGCGGTTGGCGCAGGCGCGCGGATAGCCTCGGGTCCGCCTTGAGATTGCCGCCGTTTGAGCCCCTGGGTGCCATAAAACGCGATCATACTCTCGAACGTGATCTCGCAGTTAAGCGCTATCGCCAACGCATCCATGTACGGCGGGTGCCGGGCGATGAGTTTGTTGAGATGATCGATCGAGTGCGGACCGAACTGGCGCCAGACGCTGTCGAGAACATGGACGACATGCTCATCGAGCATCCTGGTTTCAATGGCCGGTCGGCCACGTTCAAACATCCGATAGAGCGTCGGCTCAAACGGGCCGTCCGACCCTGCCACGAACGTGACCGGCATCAGCTTTTCGCCATGGCGAGCGACGCCGTAATAGGCCTGAGCCAGGAACAACAGGCGTTGCATTTTCTGAGGCTGAAGGTACTCGCCATCGGCGATGGCGCGATCAAGGAACCAGACGGCAACGTCGAAGCCCGAATCTGCGGCGGTAGGTCCCATCGTGGCATGTCCGGGTTGAGGCTTGGCTTCCGAGTGGTCGAACCATAATCTCGCTCAGCCGACGTTAACAAAATGCCAACCCGCGCCCGATCGAAACCGTCCCGAGGACTGACTTGGCTTGCCGCCGCCGGCGTCGCGCTGGCGGGCGCAGTCTGGCTTTTTCCAGTTTTGATAGAGCGGCTGGCGATCGCAGCCCTTGAAGGCCGCGGCCTGTCGCCGGCGACGCTGTCGGTCGAAACCCTGACGCCCTGGCGTCTCGTGATCCGAAATTTGGAGGCGGGCACGCAGTTTAAACTGAAGGAGTTCTCGGCCGAGTTCGATCCATTCGAGCTGCTCGACAGGCGCATTCGCCGGATTGTGATCGCCGAACCCTTCGTCAACCTCGACGCATTCCGCACCAACGCAGTGGCCGAAGGCGAGTCCGAGGCTTCGCGTACGACGCAATCTCGCCTGCACATTGACCAATTCTCGGTGCAAAGCGGAACCGGAACCTATGCGACGCCGCAAGGCGTTCTGTCGCTGGTGTACAGCGCAGACCTGACGATGGCGATCGAAGGCCCGCTTTCCGGAACGCTCGTTGTTTCTGCGCACGGCCCGGGCATCGCAGCCGAACTCGATTGGCGCGGCTCGGTTCCACTGGACAATCCACTGCGCTGGCGCGGCAATGCAAGCCTGGCGGCGACCCTTGAACGAGCGGTATTGATCGATGCTGGCCGCGAAATCAGCGGTCGTATCGCCGGCGCGGTGTCGGGGGATGACAACGGTATTGCCGTCGACTTGAGCGGCGACATCACCGACGGCCATAGCCGCGCCACGGGGATCGTGCGCGGTCAGATGGCAGCCGCCGCCGATGGCTCAGTCGGGCAGGATTTCGATTTTCCCGTTATCGAACTCGCCATCGCCCGCCTGCCATTCGGTGGGGCCGATATCGATGCCACGGTTTCGCTCACCGAGAACAAGGGGCCGATCGCGGTTGCCGGCGGAAAGTTTGAGATCGACGCTCAGGCAGCGGGAACGGCATCGTCCGCTCCGGTCAATTCGGCTTCGCTCGCCGCGCGAGGCGAGTGGCGCCTCGATGGCCTGTCCGTGTCGTTCGACGTGGCCGACGTCGCCATCAAGGCCAACGATGTCAGGAGTGCCGATGGCAGTCGCTTGATCGACGCCGTTTCCCTCGGGCTAGCGCCGCGGATTGACCCGCCTCCGCAGGTCAATCTCGTATTCGGCAGCGGCGGCAGCGTGTCGATCGCACCGACATTGGAACTTGCGGCGGGAGCGTTCCGGTTGTTGCCGGATGGATTTGCTCTCCACGTCAATCCGATGCCGCTCGACGTGGCTGGATACTTCGCGCTTGGCGACGGCGGATCTCGCCTTTCCATTCGTTCCGGTTTGGTTGGCGCTCTGCAAACGTCATCGCTCGTCACCACGACAGGATCGCGGATCAAAGTCGAAACGCAACTCGCGTCCGTCAGTGATCGTCCAATTGGCCGGATTGAAGCGGAATTCGGGGGCGACCGGCCATGGCACGTCGCGCTGAACAGCCCCGATCTCAATTTCGGCCCCAGCGGACTGGCATGGTCAGAGGCCTTCGGCCCGTTGCTCGATCTGCGATCCGTCGAAGGGCGGCTCGCCTTGAATGCCGCGTTGACACCCGATGGCGAGCGTATCAACGGCGTCGCGGGTATCGTGTTTGACAGTTTCTCGTTTGACTGGTCCGAGACCCGGTTTGATGGGTTAACTGCCGAGCTATCGCTGGATCAACTTTGGCCGCCCCGCAGCCCGGGCCGACAGACCCTGACCCTCGGCAAAATCAACGCCGCAGTTCCGATCGAGAATGGGACGATCGCATTTTCGTTTCCCGGCGACGGCACATTGCGGATCGAAGACATCGCCCTGCAATTCGCTGGCGGCTCAATCGATGGCGAGACGTCTATTATTCACCTGAACGGAGCGCCGTCAGAAATTCCGCTCGAAGTCGGCAATGTCAAACTGGGCGAGCTGTTGAAATCGACCACGCTTGACGGCCTCGACGGCACCGGCGCGATCGCCGGCCGCCTGCCGCTTCTCCTGAGCGATGGCCAGCTGCTGGTACGCAACGGCTCGCTATCGGCAAACAACGGCGTCATTCGATATCGGCCGACGGCGCCCTCGCCGGCGCTTGCCGCCGGCGGCGCCATCGTCGGACAGGCCCTCGCCAACTTCCAGTACGAAGAGCTGCGAGCCGATTTGAACGGCGATCTTATGTCGGACCTCAAGATCGGCGTTCATCTCAAAGGAAAGAACCCCGATCTCATGAAAAGCTACCCGGTCGAGTTCAACCTCAATCTCGAAGGCCCGATAGGCCAAATCGCGACCAGCAGCCTGTCGACCTACCGAATCCCCAAAACCATCAAGAACCGCATCGATCTAGGGTCCGCGAGCGGCGCAGCTCCCACGAATTCGCCACAATAGCGCCCTGCAAGCGACGCCCAGGTGATCAGAATTGACGGCGGTCGGGCAAACTCCGTACCTTCGCCCGCGAATACAGGAGCAAGAAATGCCAATTCATCGCCGTCTCGCCATTGCCGTGCCTCTGCTTGCCATTGGCGCCTGCACGCCAACCGTCAAGGTCGAGGCCCCCGACAAACCCATTGTCATCAACCTCAACGTCAAGATCGAACAGGAAGTGCGCATTCGCGTCGACCGCGATGTCGACACCGTCATGAAAGGCAATCCGGCGATCTTCTGATCGCACGGCAACCCACGAGGACACACATCATGAAACGTTTCTTTTCGATGATCATGGTCACGCTCGGGCTCGTCGCCGCGGCCGCCACACCGGCCTTCGCGCTGACCCTCGATGAAGCCCGCGGGCAAGGCCTGATCGGCGAGCGCCCCGACGGCCTGGTCGGCGCTGTCGCAGCCAGTCCGTCGGCGGAGGTCAAGGCGCTGGTCGACAGCGTCAACACGGCGCGATTGGCGAGCTACAAGGACGTCGCCCAAAAGAATGGCACGCCCCTCGATGCCGTGCAGATGATCGCGGGCGAAAAGCAGGTGCAGAAGGCCAAGGAAAACCGCTGGTTCGTCTTGGGTGCCGACGGCGCCTGGAGCAAGTGATTTAAGGCCTATCGCCAAGTCGTCGCGCGTAAAACAATCGTCAGTGCATGATGCCGACGTTGGTCGTCACCTGCGGTGTGCCCATCAGCGCCTGATTGGACTCGTAGATCGCGATATTCCGTTCCGCTTCGGCCGGATAAACGTTTGGCGGAGTCTTGCTATAGCTGGCTTGAGCCTGGACGATGGCCGTACCGACCTCGCGCGACACCAGCACGCCACCATATCCGACGACACGATCAGTGATGCTGCCGCGACGTGACTGTGGGCGTGCGTAATCGCGCCCTTCCGCTTCGTCGGGCGCCCGGAACTGGTCGCGCGCCCGCGTCGCAAAGGAATCGGTATCGATGGCATCGATCGTCTGATACCCGGTCGCGCCCAATCCCCGCACCCCGTAGGCCCGGGCTGCGTTCGAGATCATCGTGGCATTGGCTACAAATGCTGCACTCATCGAAACGCCATGCGTGCGCCCTGCCCACCCTGAGTGGTAGACAGCGACACGTTCGCATCAATAAGGTTATGAGCGCCGCAACACCAAGTCAACGCGCCGATATCAGAGCCCTCTAGGCCTGA
>VGEM01000339.1 GCA_016869315.1 Alphaproteobacteria bacterium
CAATGCGGTCAACGCTTCGATCGCGTCACGCTTATGAACATGGATCGCGGAATTTCCCTTGGCCCAACGACGAAGTGTTTCTGCCTCACGGGGGTGGAGTTCATTGACGATGAGTTCGTCGCCGTGGCGCAAAATGCGTCGCGCGAGCTCAGGCGAACCTGGATACACCGTCACCCGTCCACCGGCGTTGGCCGCTTGAACCAGAGCGAGATAGGGGGCGAGGGACGGATCGCGGCTGTCAATCATGGCCGCGATGCCGCCGACAGACTCTCCCGTCTTTAGGGCCTCGCTCGCCGTGAGATCGTAGACGGCGCTACCGGCATAGAGATCGATGGCGGTGAACGGCTTGGCCTTGTCAGCCAGGCGTTTAAGCAGGGTGACGTAGATCGCATGTTTATGGACATCAGCCCCATTGCCGGCATGAAATCCGTGCAAATAGCTTAACATCGGGTTCAACCCGTACCTGGTCGGCTGCCGTGGATCGTTTCAGAGTTATTCATAATACCCATTTTATTTCAATTACTTAGGGCCATTTTTCGAGGCTGATTTGGCCCTCTCGGAGACGTGAACGCGAAGTCCTTGCGGGGCCTTTTGGACCTGATATAACGCCGACCGCCGGATGGGTCTCGCAGCCTAGGCCGCGCACCGTTTTGTCGCTGCACCAGGGATCGGCGCCCGCCGAATCCGCAGCGCATCCGCTTTCTCACCCCCCCTGCAAAAAACCATCCGCCAACGTCGGTCGCAAGTGTAATCGCGACAAACATGTTGGCGCGTGCCGTAGAGGAAAAGTTGTCAACGTCCATGAAGCTGTTTCGGATTGTGTCTGCTGTTGCGCTGGTTGCTGCCGGGTCGGTTTGGTTCTGGGCGTCGTTCGATCGCCCGTTGCTGGCGCCAGACTGGAAAGGCGTGATTCGCGGCGTCTCTTACAGCCCCTCGGCGATGTATTCCGAGGCGGAAAAGGACGCGACGTTGTCCGACGCCAAGATGCGTCATGATTTCGCGCTGCTCTCGAAGGTGACCAATCGAATTCGCACCTACGAAGTTGGCGGCGGCCGTGATCGCGTGCCGGCGATCGCCAAGGAGTTTGGCCTCAAGGTGTCGCTTGGCATCTGGTTGTCGGACAATCTTGAGCGCAACGAGCAGGAAGTCACCACGGCGATCAAGGTGGCGAGCCAATATCCGGACGTGATCGACCGCGTGTTCGTGGGCAACGAAGTGATCGGCGTGCGCGGCGAACTCACCGTTGCCGAGCTCAATGACTATATCCTTCGCGTCAAGACGGCGTTGAAGGGCAAAAAGATTGAAGTCGGCACGGCCGATATCTGGGGTGCGTTCCTCAAGGAACCAGCGCTGGTCAAGCATGCCGACTTTGTTGCCATCCATCTGCTGCCCTACTGGGAAGGCATCGCCGCGAAAGATGCGCTCGACTATATCGAGAACGGATATCAGCAGATCCGCCAGCGGTTTCCCGACAAGAAAGTCGTCATCGGCGAGACCGGTTGGCCGTCCGAGGGCCGCGTGAAGAAGGGGTCGGTGCCGTCGCCGGCGCTGGAAGCCCAGTTCCTCCGCCAGTTTCTCAATTTGGCCGTCGCCCGCAATTTCGACTACTACGTCATCGAAGCCTTCGATCAGCCGTGGAAAGGCGCATCGGGCCAGGAAGGCGCGGTCGGTGCATTCTGGGGCATGTTCGATGCCGTCGGTGAGCCGAAGTTTTCGCTTACGGGTCCGCTCAGTTCCTTCGACGATTGGCGCGCCTATGCCACGGCTTCGGTGCTGGCCATTATTGTCCTCGGCCTGATCGCTCTCGCCTTGATCCCGGCCGTGTCGTTCAGCGGCTATCTGGTCACGGCGAGTGTCACGGGCTTGGTGGTCGTCGGTTCGCTGTTGATCATTGACGCCTCCAGCCTCGAGTACGTCCTGTGGAGCAACATTGGCGCCGGTTTGATCATTGTCCCCGCGGGCCTTTTTACGGCGCTGTTGCTGCTCACCGAGACGTCGGAGCTGGTGCTGAGTTTGTGGCGTAAACAGCGGCTGCCTGCGATTGGCGGCAAGGTTGATTCGGCGAGCGCGCCGATGGTCTCGATCCATGTGCCGACCCACGACGAACCGCCGCTGATGGTGATGCAGACGCTCAATGCGTTGTCGCGGCTCGACTATCCGAACTTCGAAGTCATTCTGCTCGATAACAACACCAAGGACGAATCGCTGTGGCGCCCGGTTATGCACCACTGCGAAACGCTGGGAGCGCGCTTCCGTTTCTTCCATCTCGATGGCGTCAAGGGGTTCAAGGCCGGGGCGCTCAACAAGGCGCTTGAGCTGACCAATCCCGAGGCCAGCTTCATTGCCGTGATCGACAGCGATTACCAGGTCGCGCCCGACTGGTTGTCGCGCGTGATGCCGTCGTTTGCCGACGCAAAAGTCGGCATCGTCCAGGCCCCGCAGGACTATCGCGATTCCTGGGAAAGCGCCTTCAAGTCATTCCTGTTCGAGGAATACGCCACGTTCTTCAAGGTCGGCATGGTCGAACGGAACGAGCACAACGCCGTCATCCAGCATGGCACCATGTGCGTCGTTCGCCGCGAGGCTTTGGAGAAGGTCGGCCGGTGGGCCGAGTGGTGCATCACCGAAGATACCGAGCTGGGCCTTCGGCTGTTCGCGGGCGGTTACACCGCCCTTTATACCTCGGACAGCCTAGGCCGCGGTCTGATGCCCGACACCTTCAGTGCCTACAAAGACCAGCGCTATCGCTGGGTCTATGGCGCCATGCAGATTCTCAAGAAGCATGCCGGCGCCGTTCTCAAAGGACGCCCAAACGCCGACGGCAGCCGGCTGACATTGGCGCAGCGCTATCATTTTGTCGCGGGCTGGCTGCCATGGTTTGCAGATGCAATGGCGCTCGTATTTATCTCCGCGGCGTTGGTGTGGAGCTTCCTGATGATGGTCGCGCCCAAGTACTTCGACGTGCCACTGGCGGCGCTGTCGGCCGTGGCGCTGACGTTGTTTGCGATCAAGACGGCCAAGACGCTCGTGCTGCACGGCACCAAGGTCGGTAGCGGATTTCGTGGGGCTCTGGCCGCTGCGGTGACAGGCCTGTCCTTGTCGTACACGGTCGGCAAGGGCGTGCTGGCCGGCGTGTTGACGTCGGATAAGCCTTTCCTGCGGACGCCGAAATGCGAAGACACGTCATCCTGGCGGCATGCCTTCCGCATTGCCCTCGCCGAGACAGCGTTTCTTGGCGCCATCATTGTCGCTATGGTTGGAACGGCAGCCGCGACACAGCTTGATGATCCTGCCGATCTCGTCTGGCAGGCGGCCCTTGGCGTGATGGCGGTGCCTTTCGTGGCGTCGCTGATCGTGGCTCTCGGTTCGACACTCCGCTTCGGTCGGCGTCCATCCCTGCAGCCCGGAATCGGCCCGGTCCCGGTCGCCACACCGCCGCGCCTCGACCTGGCGGCATGATACTGCTGGCCTAGGGGCATCAATCGGGAGTTGATAGAACTCGACAGCAATTGCTGGGTGAGGCGTACTGATTTCGGTCCGAAACGCAACCTGTGGGGAGAATCCTCATGCGTAAGGTCGTTACCATGCTGGTGCTTGCGATAGGCGATGCGGGCCTGTCGTTTGTGGCAAAGCGGTGCCGTCGCGGTGGCGATCATACTTGCGGCGGTGGTCCTGGGGTGGGGCATTCTGCTTGCGGCTGGCGTGACCTACCGGGACTTCACGCCTGACCCAGCCGAGCGATCAAATAACGTTTCCGCCTGATCCTCTCGCTCGGCGCCGACATCCGATGGTGTGCTGATGCGGCTCAACGCTGCCGGCTTGCCGGCGAGCGCGGTGCACGGAATTTGAGAAAAAAGAACTCCCAGGGTCGGGCGTCGCAAGTCGCGGAGGAGAGGGGATGTGGCTCGAAACCGTTTGCCGACCCCGGTCGCCCTGGGAGCACGATCCAATTCACTCGCGTTCTATCCCCCTGTCAATTAGTTTTTTGTCGAAACTATATTAAATAGGGCCGAACCCTATATAATTGTCAGGTTCAATATATATATCAATTACATATGTATACTCGGCGTGGCCCATGGCCCCGAGCTTCCGCAGTTATGACGGCGCCAGAGATTTATAGCGCCGCCACGCCGGGCCGAGTGTTTTGATCGACTCGGCCAAGGCGGTGCGTTCGGCCGTGGTGAGATGGGCGACTGCCGCGAACGAGGTTCGGATG
>VGEM01000340.1 GCA_016869315.1 Alphaproteobacteria bacterium
AGAGCTGCCGCGAGATGCACCACGGTTGAATGTTACGCATCCATTCGAAGAACGTGTTCTCCCAGTTCTTCGGCACGAACTTCACCCGTCCATCTTCGACCGCGGCGATACAAGGTTGCGCCAGCGTCTTGGCATCGCAATACCACTGATCCGTCAGCCACGGCTCGATCACTGCGCCCGAACGGTCGCCATAGGGCACCGTCATGACATTGTCTTCGACCCGATCGAGCAGCCCCTGCTCTTCCATCGCCTTGACGACGACGTCGCGCACCTTGAACCGGTCAAGGCCGCGGAACGGCGCGGGCGCATTGTCGTTGAGCTTGCCGAACTGATCGAACACGTTCACCAGCGGTAGGTTGTGGCGCTTGGCGACGGCAAAATCGTTGAAGTCGTGGCCGGGTGTGATCTTGACCGCGCCCGACCCCTTTTCGGGATTGGCGTAATCATCGGCGACAATTGGAATCTTGCGCCCAACGAGCGGCAACACACAGGTCTTGCCGACCAAATCCTTGTAGCGCTCGTCGTCCGGATGCACAGCAACGGCGGTATCGCCGAGCATGGTCTCGGGACGCGTCGTGCCCACAACAATGAACGAATCGGTGCGGCCTCCGATCGGATACTTGAAGTACCACATCTTGCCTTTGATCTCGCGGTTATCGACTTCGAGATCGGAGATCGCGGTCAGCAACTTGGGGTCCCAATTTACCAATCGCTGGTCGCGATAAATCAAGCCCTGACGATAGAGATCGACGAACACCTTACGCACGGCGAGCGAAAGGCCCTCGTCCATGGTGAAGCGCTCGCGCGACCAGTCGGGGGACACGCCAAGCCGGCGCAATTGGTGGGTGATCATCCCGCCCGATTGTTCCTTCCAAGACCATACCCGCGACACGAATTCTTCGCGACCGAGCGCGCGGCGAGAAGCGCCCGAGGCCTCGAGCTGGCGTTCGACCACCATTTGGGTCGCGATGCCTGCATGGTCGGTGCCCGCTTGCCACAGCACGTCGCGACCGGTCATCCGCGCGTACCGGATCAGAATGTCTTGGAGCGTATTGTTGAGGGCATGCCCGATGTGCAGGCTGCCGGTCACATTGGGCGGCGGGATAACGATACAGAATGGCGCCTTGCCGGCTGCGGGGTCAGGACGGAAGTCGCCGTCGGCCTCCCAACGTGCGTAGAGTTGTTCCTCGAATGAGGACGGGTCGTAGGTTTTTTCAAGCATGGCGGCGCATCAAGGTCCGAGAAACGGGCTCGATGTACCCGCGCCCGGCCGTGAAGGCAACCGGGCTCGCCCGAGGGCGTGACGACGTCGCGCCGAAGGCGGCGATCAGCCGCCTTCGCTGCGATTGACGATGCGTTGGATCTCTTGCTTGACGATCCGCTCGACCATGAACGGCAGGTTGGTGTCGAGCCATTCCTTGAGGATGGGCGTGCAGATTTCGCGCACCAATTGCTCGAGCGTGATCCCCGAATTGCCGAGGGCAATGGCCCGTTCACGGGCAACCGCGGACGCGAGCGTCGCGATCGAGGCACTCGAGGCCTGGGCAACAGGTTCGGAAATCAGCTGCTGATAGCCCGGACCAAAATCTTGCTGCTCCATCTGCGGCACCGGCTCCTCGGCCATCATGGTCGACGATAGCTGCAGTGGCTCCGGCTCCGCTTCCAGCTCGGGCATCGGCTCGGTCGGCTCGTCGAAAATCGACGCGGCCGGCTCGGGTTCTGGCTCGGATTCCGGCGCAGGCGCTGGCTCCGGCGGTGGCGGCGGCGGTGGAGGCGGCGCGGCGGCTTTCGGCGGCTCCGGCTTCGCAGCCTCACCGTCGTCTTCGGATAGAATCTTTCGTATGGAGGCGAGAATGTCCTCCATCGAAGGTTCTTGCTGACCCTCAGCGCTCATGACGACTAACCACTCCCCATCGACCTATGGCCGATTGTTTTGAGAGTGACATAGGCCATTCGCCTTAACAATTGTATAACGGCCAACGTCACTTTTCGCGCGGCATGTCTGGCGACCGCCGGCAGGGTTGCGCTTTATTTCAGACCGGCGTCGCGATCGGCGTCGGTCGATGAACCGAACGCCTGGCGCTCGACATCGTCGAAGTGGTCGAGCGGATCGTAGACCGCAACTGCGAGACCAAGAGTTTCGGCATTGAGCCGGCCCATGGCAGAGAGCAGCTGATACGCCGCCACCATTTGGTCACGTTGCGCCCGGACCAGGTTAACCCGCGCATTGAGGAGTTCCTGCTCGGCATCGAGGACGTCGAGCACGGTGCGCGAGCCGACCTCGGCCTCGCGTTGCACACCCTCAAGGGCGATCTCGGAGGCCGTAATCTGCGCCTTGATCGAGTCAATGCTGGCAGTAAACGCCTGGTAATTTTCCCAAGCGGAAGTCGTCGTTTCGCGCGCGTCAAGTCGCGCCTGATCGGCTTCCAGACGACGTTGGCCGGCGGTGTGCTTCGATTGGCGCAGCCGGGCGTATTCGGCGCCCGATTGATACAGCGGCACGGTCACGACGGCGCGGGCCTGAGCGTTGGTGCTGGTCGACTTGTCGGCCAACGTGTCGTAACCCCTGGCATACTGAGCCTCGATGTCGAAGGTCGGCAACAGGTCGCCCCGCGATACATCGATGCCGTCCTGCGCGGCCTGGGCCGTGAAGTCGGCCGCGACGAAATTGGGATTGGACTTGATCGCGACATCGATCGCTTCGTCGATGGTGCCGGGCAATCCCGTCACCGTTCCCGGCTGTGTCAGCGCCTCGGGTGGTTTGCCGACATTGTTTTCGTAATTGGCCCGCGACTTCTGCAACTGGCCCTCGGCTTGAATGCGAGACGCATTCGCCCCCGATACGCGCGCCTCGGCTTGGGCAACATCGGTGCGGGTAATTTCACCGACCCGGAATCGGTCTCGGGTGGCCTCGAGCTGGCGATTCAACACCTGCACGTTATTGATCTGAAGATCGAGCACCGCTTGATCACGGAGGACGTCAAGGTAGGCGCTGGTCGATTCCAAGAGAACCTGCGCCTCGGTCGACTGCAACCGGGCGCGTTGCGCCATGACTTGAGCGCGAGCTTGTGAAGTACCGGCGATTGTCTTGAGGCCGCGGAAGACCGGCTGGCGAAGCGAGACCGCCGCCTGCTCGGACGTGCGAAGCGTGGTGCCGCCGCCGAACAAAGCGCCGGCCGCTCCGCCTCGCGTGATTTGTGACTCGTTGCGCGCCCGGGTCACGTTGCCGTTCACGGTCAACGACGGACGCCAACCCGATAACGCAAGTGGTACGGATTCATCGACGGAGCGCAACTGTGCTCGGGCCGCCTGAAGGGTCGGATTGTTCTGGTAGGCCAACCCCAGGGCCTCGGGCAGCGTTTCGGCATGGAGCGGTGTTCCAGCAAAGACCGCTGCGGCCGTCCCTGCCAAAAGCAAAGCTCGCAGACCTAGGGCACGCTTGTGCGCATACAACGTCATCGGAATCCCACCTTCGCTCGTCGGGTTACGTTTTTCGTGAGGTGTTGAAGGCGGGCCGTTTAGGCGAACCCTTGCTCTGCCGCCACCTCTATCGTGTAACCTCGCGTGACACTCTTCGGCGGTTACAGATTGCCCATGGAGGGGTTTCCATTCGGTAAATGCCGATGTCTGCAGTCGCGTTTTTCACGCGAGGCGAAATGAGAGCCGTTTCGAAATTAATCTATTAGATAAATAATAATAGATAAAGTTCTGATTTATAAACTAAAATACGAACCGGTTCTGCCGCTCAAATCCTGGCAAAACGGGCGTGGCCGCATCAAACTCCTGACGGGTCCCGAACGCTTCGCCCGACCGGGTAATTAAAATCCCGCGTCCAACAGGCCCCTGACGAAGTATGCATACTAGGCGCCCGCCTTCGGAAAGCTGCTGGCGGAGGGCGACCGGCACGTCATCCACGGCCCCATTGATCAGGATCACGTCGAACGGACCCTGATTGGGGTCCCCGCTGACCGGCGCACCCTGGACAATGGCGGCGTTATCGACACCCAAATCGGCCAGAACGCGGGTCGCCTGGGCAGCGAGCTCGGGATCCGACTCAACGCCGACGACCGAGCTGGTGAGGCGCGCCATCACGGCGGTCGAATATCCTGCCCCCGCGGCAACGACCAGCGCTGAGTCGGTCGGCTGGGTATCTGCCAGTTGGAGCAAGCGAGCGAGCACCAGGGGCTCC
>VGEM01000341.1 GCA_016869315.1 Alphaproteobacteria bacterium
GGCTCAGGCCGAACTCGACGCCGCCGAAAACCAGTGGCTCGAACTGGAAATGCTGCGCGAGGAGATCGGCGGCTAGCTTTCAGAATCTTGGACAAATGATTCGTTGCGCGGCCCCTTAAACC
The DNA here is from genome assembly GCA_016869315.1 of Alphaproteobacteria bacterium. Classification (GTDB taxonomy): domain Bacteria; phylum Pseudomonadota; class Alphaproteobacteria; order Rhodospirillales; family Rhodospirillaceae; genus VGEM01. The sequence continues at coordinate 123 of VGEM01000341.1, forward strand.
CAAGCCTCTCACCGCCGCGCCGAGGGCGCGCGGTGGACAATATTCGGTCGGCCTTCACTCAACGACTTCGACCTGAACGCGGTACGTGATCGATTCCGGCTTCCGCCAGAGTGAGGTCGGAGTATGGTTGGGCGTCATCGCCAACTTGCGCAGCCCTCCCGTGATCGACAACCAGAATCCCGTTTCCGAACTTCGCGCTCACTGGGGCACAATTCTCGCCAGTTCTGTCGGGGTGATGGCGAGCTGCGTGACGCTGACCAACTATTCGCTCGGCGTGTTCATCGTGCCGTTGGGCGAGGAGTTCGGCTGGGGCCGCGGACAGGTGTTGTTCGCCACCTCGATCGTCTCGATCGGCGCCGTCATCATGAGCTTCGCCACCGGCTGGCTGGCCGACAAGATCGATATCGCCCGGCTGATCATCGCATCGCAGATTGCCTTTGGCCTCTGCTTCGTCGCGCAGTCAGTGTTCACGAACGATCTTGCGACCTTCTACGTCATCTACGGCGTGATCGCGGTGGTGGCGGCGGGCACGCTCCCCATCACCTTCACCAAGATCGTCGCGGCGCGGTTCGAGGCGCGGCGTGGCCTCGCCATCGGCCTGACGCTCGCCGGCACGGGGCTCTCGGGATTCCTGGTGCCGCCGTTTGCCGGTTACTTCGTCAACACCTTCGGATGGCGCATCGGGTTTCTGGCGGTGGCGGCGTTGCCGGGCATTCTGGCGGCATCGCTCGCGTTTGCCTTTCTTCGCAAAGCGACCGCGTCGAATGCCGTTCAGCCGCCGCCAACGGCGACCTACGGCATGGAACTGGGTGAAGCCCTCAGGACATGGCGGTATTGGGTGATTGCGGTCGCGTTTTTCATCGCCTCGGGCGCCGCGACCGGGGTTTCGGCCAACATTGTCCCGATGATGACCGACCGCGGTTTCGACCGGCAGACCGCCGCCACGCTCGCCGGCATCTTTGGCCTTGCCGTGATCGCGGGCCGCGTCATCCTCGGCCTGCTCGTCGACAAATTCTGGGCCCCGCCCATCGCCCTCGCCTTCCTGACGCCGGCCGCGGTGGCGACGGTCTTTCTGGCCACGGTGCCGGTGGATTTCGCCGTGGCGACGGCGTTGCTGGTCGTGATCGGCCTCGCCACCGGCGCCGAGGGCGATCTGCTCTCGTACCTGGTCGCGCGGTATTTCGGCGTCAAAGCCTACGGCCGGATTTTCTCAGGGATCTTCGCGGCCTTCATCGCCGCCATTGCCGTCGCCGCGCCATTCTTCGGCGGGCTTTATGACGCGACCAAGTCCTACGAACGCGCCATGGAGATCTCGGCGGTCGGCTGGGTGCTGTGCGGGATCATGTTGATGACCCTGGGGCGCTATCCGATGTGGCCGGCGTCAAAGTCGTAGTAAGGATCGGGCGTGATCCTCGCCCTTCCACTTGCGGCAGTGTCGTTTGTGACGGTTTCCGTGGTCGCCGTTGTGCGTTGAAAACGCTGCGCTCGATTATTCCGCCGGTTCCACCGCCGCGTTTTCCATGGCCTTCGACAGGATCATATACAGCTTGCCCATGTCGGAGGTGGAGAACGTCGTGGTCAGCACCTCGGCGCGGTCGGTGGCGCGAGCGTGCTTGATCAGCGCCGAGTAGTCGCGGAGGTAGCGCATGACATAGCCGCGGAATTTCTCGTCGACCTGATACTTCTTCTGGATCGCCTCGAATTTCTGGCGGCTGAGCGTCTTGGTGATGTGCCGCAGGAACACCGCCTGGTCGCCCTTGTGGTAGCGCTTCCACAGCTCTTCCTCGATCGCCGGCTGGAACAGCTTGGCGATATCGACGGCGACTCCGTGCAACTGCCCGACGACGTAGCCGGTGTGTTCGAGGAACTTCGAGGTGTTCGATTTGTCGGACGCCTCGTCCAACTGCTTCGACGCATCCAATGCCTTGTACGACGTGGCCAAGAGCTGATCGACCTGGCGGGCGAAGTTCTGGCCGGCCTTGCCGGTTTGTTCGGTGATGCCATTGCTGGCTTCGACCAGGCTTTCCGCGTGTTTGCGGAGCGTCTTGAGCACCACTTCGACGCGGGCCACCGCTTCGTCGGCCGACTTGCCGAGGCCTTGCAATTGCTGCCGGAAGGCCTCGCCCGAGCCGCGCACGCCGGAAGCGATCTTCTCCGAGGTGTCGGCGAACTCGCCAAGGGACTGGCGCATCTTGTCGGAGGCGACCGACACCTGAGCCAAAAACGCCTCGGAGGCCTCTTTGACCTTGTGGGCCGCGGCGTCGGACGCGCCACGCAGGCTGTCTTTCGACGTGTCGAGGGTATCGAGCACGCCCTGCATGTCCTTGTTGACCTGCTGGGCCACCGCCGCCAGCGCCGAGACTTCGCCGCCGATCTCGCGACTGACGTCCTTGGTCTTGGCAACCGAGTGACTGACGGTGTCGGTGACCTTCTGCGACGTGACTTCAAGCGACTCGCGAATTGACTCGAGTTCCTTGGTGACGCGGGCCGACAGCTGCATCAGCTCGGACGAATTCTGACTGAGGATGTCCGACATCGAGCGAGCGTGCGCGAGCACTTGCTCCGACGTGGCGCTCATCTGGCGCGCCTGTTGCGACAACGCGGTTTCTGACAGCTTGACGTGGGTGGTGAGCGTGTTGGCCGACATCTCGAGATCGTCGTTCTGGCGGCGCAACGTGTCGCGAATATTGTCGGCCTGGGCCGAGGCACGCTGCGCCGAATTGGCGAGTTGCTCGGCGTGCTCGCGCACGCGGGCGCCGACCGTATCGATTTTCTGGATGACCGTGTCCGACGACTGGCCCATGGCCTCGGCGCGGGCGATGGCGATGGCGGTCGCCTTTTCCAAGTCAGCCGTGGCGCGATCGAACTTCTCAGTGACCATCTTCGAGCGCAGTCCGGACTCGTCGGACGACACGGCGAGCCGATTCTCGACCCGGCTCGCGGCTTCGGCGACGCTGTTGGCCTGCTTCTTCACCATCGATTCGACGACGCGGAGTTTGTTGACGGCGCCGTCGGAGGCCGCATTCAGCTCCTTGGTCTGCACGATCAACGCTTCTTCGACGATCTTCACGTGGCTGAGCACGCGCTCCATCACCTGATCGAGCGCGGACGTCTGCTGGCCAAGGCGGGTATTGACCTTGGTCGCCTGATCTTCGATGCGCGAACCGGCGGCAGCCAGCTCGTTCTTCTGGCGATCGAACAGCGTCTCGAGCGACGACGCCTTGGCAACAAATGTATCCGAGATCTGATTGACGGTTGCTTCGGCGTGCCGGGTGGCATCCTCGACCTTTTCGGCCTTGGCGGCGATCGCCTTCGACATGTCGTCGGCGTACTGCTTGGCCTGTTCGCTGGTCTTGGCGAGGGACTTTTCCTGCTCGGTCATTTGCTGGGCGATGGCGGCACTCATGCCGCGGGCGCGCTCGGTGGCGGCGCTGAGCGAGTTGATGTGCCCCATCAGGGCCTGGCCCATGCCGTTCACTTTGGCCAGCGTCTTCTGGCTGGAGGCGCGGATGAATTTCTGCTGACGGCGGAGCGCGTCCTCGATCCTGAGATTCACGTCGGACGACGCGTCGATCATCTGCTTGAGTTTCTCGGCTTGCTCGGACACCGCCGCCGCCGCGCTGGTGACGCCGGCATCGAGAATGCCGGTCGCGGTCGCGAGCTTTTCGGTATCGCGCACGAACGCCGTCTGGAGCTTCTGAATTTGCTTGGCAGCATTCTCGCTCGCCTCGTTCAGCATGCGCGCTTGCGCCTTCAAGGACTCGGTGATGGCGTTGGCGCGGGCTTCGGCGTGGGCCGAGGGGTAGGTGAGCTGCGCCAGGTGCTGGCGCAACGTGGCGCCTTCGGCCGACAGCTGCCGGCCACGATCGAGATAAGCGATGAGCAGCCAGGCGAACGCCGGCGGCATGACGCCAACCGCCAGGAAGCCGCCGAACTGGTCGGGCAGCAGCATGAACAGTGAGCTGGTCCTAGAAATTCGGACAGGGTTTTAAGGTGTATTCCGCCGGGAGCGGAGGAATACCAGATGGCGAAGCGGCAACGGTTTTCGAGCGAA
>VGEM01000342.1 GCA_016869315.1 Alphaproteobacteria bacterium
CGCGTCGACGATTCCAGCAGCCTTCAGGGATGTGCCATCGCTGATTGGCTATCTATCGCAAGCGGACAATGTCCTCGCGGCGGCGGCCGAGGCGCGCGTGCCGGCCATTAGGTCGTGCCTCGCCGCACTCCGCCAAAGCCCCGATTGCCTGATCGCCCGCATGTCGGGGTCGGGGCCCACCTGTTTTGGCCTGTTTGCCTCCCGAGAAGCGGCAGCGCGCGCCGACGCCAAGATCAGGCAAAACGCGCCCGGCTGGTGGATTGCGCACGGAGAATTGAAACCGATCCCGTTCGAACTGACATGACAGCTGGGGGAGCCGGCTCTATGGTCATGGCCATGTCGAAGTCTTTGTCGATCATCGCGTTTGTTGCAGGTCTCGCGGCCGTTCCTGCCGAAGCGCAAATGCCGCCCGTGGCGGCGATTGCGACCGAACACGCGCGAGCGACATTGCTGAGCGAGCGCCAGGCGGTAGCCCCGGGAACGTCGTTCTGGGTCGCGCTGCGGCTCGAACTCGATCCCGGCTGGCATACCTACTGGAAGAACCCGGGTGACTCGGGCCTGCCGGGCGACATCGCCTGGACCCTGCCCCCAGGCGTCACCGCGGGGCCGATCGAGTGGCCGGTCCCCGAGCGTACGCCCTACGGCCCGTTGATGAACTTCGGCTACCACTATCGCGTCATGCTGCCCGTCAAGATGACCGTGGCCGCTGATGCGCCGCCGGTCGAGAATGCGCTCATGCAGGCCGACGCCAACTGGCTGGTCTGCGCCGACGTCTGCATCCCGGATCAAGGCTCGGTCTCGCTGCCCCTCTCGATCGCGGCAAACGCGCCGGCGGCATCGACGCCGGCGTCGAATGAAATCGCCGATGCCGTCGCCGCCATTCCCGCCCCGGCGCCGTGGCCGGTATCGGTGTCGCGCGCCGGCGACACGTGGCGGGTCGCCGCACGAGGAAATTGGACAGCCGCGCCGGCGTCGATCGAGTTTTTCCCGGATGTGGGCGGCGTGATCGACAATGCCGCGGTTCAAGATGTGGTGTTTCAGGGCGGCGGCGCCACGCTGACGGTCAAAGTTGATACGACCACAAAAACCCCGTTCGAACGGATCGACGGCTTACTCGCTGTTGCGACCACGCCCGGCGCACCCCGGACCGGCTTCACGTTCTCGTCGCCGGTGACGGCCGGCGTCGCGCCCGCGATTGAGCCGCTCGCCTCCTCCGCCGCCGATGTCGGGCTTGTCACGGCGCTGGTGTTCGCGTTTCTCGGCGGACTCATCTTGAATTTGATGCCCTGTGTTCTGCCGGTACTCGCCATGAAGGCCGTCGCCATGACCCGCGCCGGCGACAGCGCGAAGCGCGAGGGCATCGCCTACACACTCGGTGCCATGGCGACCTTCGCCGCGCTCGCGGGCGTGCTGCTTGCGCTTCGTGGCGGCGGCTCAGCTCTTGGTTGGGGATTTCAACTGCAAGAGCCCGGCTTTGTCGCGGTGATGGCGGCAATCGTGCTGGCCCTCGGCTTGATGCTGTCGGGCGTATTCACTGTCGGTGGCGGCGTGATGGGCTTTGGCCAGGGCCTGACCGCGCGTGGCGACTGGCTCGGTTCGTTCTTCACGGGCGCGCTGGCTGTGGTGGTTGCCACGCCTTGCACCGCACCGTTCATGGGCTCGGCCATGGCATTTGCCGTAACGCAACCTGCCATCGCCTCGCTCGCCGTATTCGAGGCACTGGCGTTGGGGTTGGCCGCGCCGTTCCTGCTGATCAGTCTGGTGCCGGCCGCGGCCCGCCTGATCCCGAAACCAGGCGCGTGGATGGACACCTTCAAGCAAATCCTCGCCTTTCCGATGTACGGCACGGCGGCATGGTTGTTGTGGGTGCTGACCCAGCAGACCGGGCCCGACGGCATCGCCGCCGCGCTTGCGGCGCTCACGCTGACGGCGCTCGCCGCATGGGGCTTCGGCCACGCTCAGCGCGGCGGGGCGAAAGTGGCGAGCGCGGGCCTGGCCGCCGTCGCGGCGCTGGCCTCGGTCGCGCTGATCACTCAAGTCGTGGCGGCGCCTCGCCTGACCGCGACCGCTTCCGCGGCCGATGGCGCTCTGGCAACCGAGCCGTTCTCTGAGGAACGTCTTGCCGCGCTGCGTGCCGAAGGCCGACCGGTGTTCGTCAACTTCACCGCCGCGTGGTGTATCACCTGCCTTGTCAACGAACGGATTGCGTTCGCCGACGCGGACGTCATCGAGGCGATGGCCAGCCGCAAAGTTGCCTATCTCAAAGCCGACTGGACCAACTACGATCCCGTCATCGGCAAGGTGCTCGCCAACTACGGTCGTGTCGGCGTGCCGCTTTATCTCTACTTCGCACCAAACGCCGCCGAGCCCGAGATTCTGCCGCAGATTCTGACGCCGGGACTACTCACCGCGGCACTCGGCGGCGGGGTTGCGACCCGCTAGTCGCTAGCCTATCTTCCGCCGCGTTCAGGGCCCCGCGGGGCCCTGTCCGTCGCGATGGGGCGTCGCCAAGCGGTAAGGCACCGGTTTTTGGTACCGGCATTCCTAGGTTCGAATCCTAGCGCCCCAGCCATCTCTATAATATCCATATAAAACAATGGATTGATAGGCCTTATGGCGATAAAGTAGCGCACGCTTGTAGCGCACGACTGTGCCCCTCCAATTGTGCCTGCCGGAATCTGCTTGCGCCCTGTCGAAGAACCCGCCACTAGCAAGCCCGCTGCTCACTCTCAAATATTCTGATGACGGTCACCACAAGAGGAGAAAACCGATGTCGGCTCTTTGCAACAAGACGCGGCTGTTAGCGGCAACAATGTTGTCAACGACCTTGGTGGCGATCGATACGCCGGCATTGGCGCAGCAATCGCAGCAAAATGCGGCGATCGACGCTCTGGAAGAAATCGTTGTCACCGGCACGCGTCGCATCGACCGGACTGTCGCCGACTCTCCCGTGCCGATCGACGTGGTCCCGACCGCGGAGCTGTTGAGGTCGGGCTCCGGTGAAGTGAACCGGATCCTCAATCAGCTCGTCCCATCGTACAACTTTCCCCAGCCGACAATCACTGACGGCACCGACCATATCCGGCCGGCCACGCTGCGCGGACTTTCGCCCGATCAGACCTTGGTGCTGGTGAACGGCAAGCGTCGCCATCACACCTCGCTGCTCAATCTGAATGGCTCCGTCGGGCGCGGCTCGACCGCGGCCGATTTGAACACCATTCCTGCCGCCTCCATTCAGCGCGTCGAAATCCTGCGCGACGGGGCCGCGGCGCAGTACGGTTCCGACGCCATCGCCGGTGTCATCAACATCATCTTGAAAGACGCGCCCGAGGGCGGTTCGGTCTCGGCTAGTATGGGTTCGCACTACGAGGGCGACGGCGATCTCTACCAGGCCGTTGGCAACGTCGGAGCAGGCATTGGCGATGGCGGTTACCTGAACCTGTCGGCCGAGTACCGCCACCGCGGGTTCACCAACCGCCAGGGCGCGGACGCCCGCCAGCAGTACAACAACCTGGCCGGCGGCGTTCCCGACCCCCGTGAGGCGACGATCGATCGCACCAACAATTTCAAGTACGGCGACAGCAGGGTCAAAGATGCCAACATCGTCTACAACCTCGGCATCCCGCTCAGCGGCGAGAGCGAGCTCTACTCCTTCGGCAACTACAGTAAGCGCGAAGGCAAGAGCGGTGCCACCTGGCGCCGCCCGCGCGACATCAACAACATCCGCGCCATCTACCCTAATGGCTTCCTTCCGTTTATCACCTCCGACATTGACGATGTGTCGGTGGCCGTCGGCGTGAAGGGTGGCGATGATTTCCGCTGGGACGTCAGCGCCGTTTACGGCACCAACGACTTCCCCTTCCGCGTCGAGAACACGCTCAACGCCACTCTCGGCGCGCAAAGCCCGACGTCCTTCGACGCCGGCGATCTGGGCTACGACCAGTTTGTCGCCAATGCCGATTTCGGCACCGAGGCCGAGGTCGGATTTCCGGCGCCGGTCAGCATCGCCTTTGGCGGAGAGTACCGTCACGAAAACTACACCTTAGGCGCGGGCGAACTCGCGTCCTATGACAACGGCGGGCGCACGTTGCTGACCGAACCCGGCCGCCAGGACGCCACCACGCCGAGCGCGCCCGGGGCGCAGGGCTTCCCCGGCTTCCGCCC
>VGEM01000343.1 GCA_016869315.1 Alphaproteobacteria bacterium
GATGAAGTGCCGCTCTGGCGCCGCCGCAGCCCAGCGGTCGATCAGGCATGGCAAAACACAATCTTCATGCGGCGGAAGCGTCGGATCGAACCACGGTGGATGATGTGCGGACATGCCTTTTGTTGTGCGATCGGCGGCCATTTCGTGACCCGGCATCTTACTTGCAAAGATGGACTGTTTGGAACTACCCTGAGTCAAGACCGGACGCCCCTGTTCCCTTCGGGGGCCTCGGCAGCAGGATAACCCATGGCGCAGCGCCGGCCCAATGACGTGATGATATTTGACGCGGTCCGCACACCGCGCGGCAAGGGTAAGGACGGTGGCGGCTTGTCAAAGATCAGGCCTCCCGAACTCGTCAAGCAGCTGATCAATGGCATGGCTGGGCGCGCCGGTCGGGGAATTCGTGAGCCCGATCACTTGATGCTTGGGTGTGTCGGTCAAGTCGGCGCGCAGGGCGGTCACATTGCCCTGGTAAGCAAACTTTACAGCGGCCTGCCCGAAGCGACGACGGCCTGGTCCCTCAACAACTTTTGTGTCTCCGGACTGAGCGCCATTGCTAGCGCTGTCGACAAGATTTCTGCGGGTCACGCGGACTTGGTGCTGGCGGGCGGCGTCGAAAGCATGTCACAGGTTCCGTTTCTGGCAGACAAAGGCAGCTATTATGCAGAGCCGGCTTTTTCATCGGCGCTGAAGTATTTGCCGGTCGCGCTGTCGGCAGACATCCTGGCTGATCGCGAGAAAGTCGACCGGACCGAACTCGATGCCATCACCGTCGCCTCGCACCGAAAGGCGGGTGTTGGGCAGGTTGAGCGTCGTGGTCTGCAGTCTTTGATCCCGATCCATGGTCCCGGGGGCGAGATTGTTCTCGATCGCGACGAATACGTTCGCGGCAACACAACGGCGGAAGGCTTGGCCTCGTTTCCGGCCGCGTTCGGCGCCCTCGCTGAGTCATATGCTTCGGTCATGAAAGCTACGCTCGGAGTCGATCGAATCAATCATCGCCATGCGGTCGTCCATGCCCCGGGTACAGCCGACGGCGCAGGACTTGCCGCAGTCGGATCGCGCGCCGCTGGCGATCATAAGCAGATGAAGGCGCGCGCGCGGGTGGTTGACTACGCCGAAGCCAGCGCCGATCCGGTCTTGTCGCTCACTGCCGGTGTCGCCGCCATGGACCGTGTCTTGGCTCGGACCAAAATGTCGCTCGCCGACATGGGCGCCATCGAATACATGGAGGCTTTCGCGGTCGTGCCGGCGCTATTCCTTCGCCGCCATCCCACTGTGAGCGAGCGCGTCAACATATTTGGCGGTCATGTCGCCAAAGGCCATGCGCTCGGCGCCACAGGTGCGATCCTGGTATCGAGCCTGATCGATGCGATGGAGGAGCAAAACGTCGAATTCGGTTTGGTGGTCGCCTTCGCGGCCTCGGGAATCGGTTCGGCCATGATCCTTCAGCGTGAATACTGACGCCGATCATGGGCGCGCCCTGCGACATCTTGCGAACCATGAAGCCATTGATGCCATTGGATAGACCATAGAGGCCGCACATGCCGACCAAACTGATCAACCACGTCACGCCGACGATCAAACCAAGCAACGAACACCCATATATGATCGGCCCCTGGACGCCGAACTACGACGAATACGACGCGACCGACATGGAGACGATCGGCACCGTCCCAGCCGACATCGACGGCGTATATGTACGCAACACTGAAAACCCGGTGCACCAGGCGATCGGCCGTTATCATCCGTTCGACGGCGACGGCATGATTCACGCCATGCGGTTCCACGACGGCAAGGCCGAGTACCGCAATCGTTTTGTTCGCACCCGTGGCTTCATTGCCGAGCAGGAGGCTGGGCAAGCGCTGTGGGCCGGCCTGATCGAAGATCCTCGGAAGTCGCTTCGTCCGGGATCTTGCGCGCAAGGCGGGCTCAAGGATTCATCGTCCACCGATGTCGTCGTCCACGCGGGCACGATCCTCTCGACATTTTACCAGTGCGGTGAGGGATACCGTCTCGATCCCTATACACTCGAACAGCTGGGTATCGAATCGTGGACGCCGATCGACGGTATTTCCGCCCACACCAAACTCGATGAGGCGACCGGCGAACTGCTATTTTTCAATTACTCGAAATACGCGCCGTACATGCATTACGGCGTCGTCGATCGTCTCAACCGCCTGACACACATGACCCCGATCCCGTTGCCGGGACCGCGCCTCCCTCATGATATGGCGTTCACGACCAACTATTCGATCCTCAACGACTTCCCGCTGTTCTGGGATCCCGAGCTCCTCAAGAAGAACATTCATGTCGTCCGCTTCCATCGCGATATGCCGTCGCGTTTCGCGATCGTGCCGCGATATGGAAAAGCATCTGAAGTCCGCTGGTTCGAGGCTGCGCCTACCTTCGTCCTGCATTGGCTCAATGCCTACGAAGAGGGCGATGAAGTCGTGCTCGACGGCTATTTCGAGGAAGACCCCGAGCCCAAATCTCATCCCGAAGCGCCGCCGGGATACGAGCGGATGATGGCATATCTGGATCAGTCCCTCATCAAACCGAAACTTCACCGCTGGCGGTTTAACCTTCGCACCGGCAAGACGACAGAGCAGCGCCTAGACAACCGCGATCTCGAATTCGGAATGTTCAATCAGAAGTATGCGGGACGAAAGTACCGCTACGCCTACAGCGCCATCCCGAAACCGGGATGGTTCATGTTCACAGGACTGGTCAAGCACGACCTCGAGACAGGGAAATCGGTTTCCATTTCGCTCGGGCCCGACCGCTATGGCAGTGAATCGCCGTTCGTGCCGCGTATCAACGCCAAGGACGAAGATGACGGCTATTTGGTCAGCTTTGTCACTGACATGAAGGCCAACCGCTCCGAGTGCATCCTGATTGACGCAAAAAAATTCGAACAGGACCCGGTGTGCCGAATCTTCCTGCCGCACCGGATTTCGTGCGGCACTCATTCGACATGGGCGAATGGGTCCGATATTCGTGCGGCGCGGAAGGCCTTGGCCGAAGCGGCGGCCGCGAAAATCGCAGCGTGAACAGTTCGCGGCCTGGGACAGTCAAAAGTCATGGCGATGCTGATCAAGATTATCAAGTTCTACGGCCGGTTCACTCTCAGCTTCACAGCAATCGGTTTCTTCTTCCGATCGCTGCTCTGGCCGCGCTTCTCGCCTGATTTTCGCGGACAGATCTGGCTTGTCACCGGCGCATCCGGCGGGCTCGGCAAGGCCATCGTCGCGCAGGCTGCCGCGGCCGGGGCAACCGTGCTGGCGGTAGCGCGCAGCTCCGCCAAACTGGACGCCCTGGTCAAGGCGTATGGCGCTGGCGTAGCGCCCATGACGGCCGATTTGTCTTTGCAAAGAGATACGCAGCGTCTGGTTGAGGACATCGTCCGGTCGGGGCGCAAGATCGACGTCTTGGTCAATAACGTCGGCTCGCTCTTAAACGATTTTTCGCTGACCTCGGAAGGTCGCGAAACGTCCTTCGCGACCAACATCCTCAATCATTTTCTGCTGACTGAACGGCTGATCGAGTCATCGGTTCTGAAAAACGACTCGGTCGTCATCAATATGTCCTCGGGCGGCATGTACAATGCGCCGTTGATGATCGCAAAGATGAACGTGACCGATCCAAAGCGGTACGCGGGCGTCTTCGCATATGCCGTACACAAGCGCGGCCAAGCCGAGCTGACCAAATACTGGTCAGCGACCTACGGCCCGAGGGGAATGAAATTTTATGTAATGCATCCCGGCTGGGCCGACACCGAGGGCGTCGAACGTTCGCTGCCGCGGTTCCACAAGGTCCTGAACCTGATCCTTCGCGATGGCCGTCAGGGAACCGAGACAGCAATTTGGCTCGCGGCGACCAGGCCCGACAGGGAACCGGGCGGCTTCTGGTTCGACCGCAAGATCCGACCGAGCCATGTCTATCCGGCAACCATGGTCAGCAAAGACACACCGGCAGGTTTGGCCGACTATCTGCGCGGCGAATTGGGCAAGTTGACCTAAAGGTTGGAGACTTAGAGCGGTTCCCAGATTGACAGAATGGAAGGTGATTCCCAAGGGTTGGAATTTGTGATTCAAGCTGTGTGCTGGAGTTGGAGGCCAGCACGCATGGCA
>VGEM01000344.1 GCA_016869315.1 Alphaproteobacteria bacterium
GTCCACTGTTTCAGGAACGCGCCGGTTTCGAGATCGGTGTAGAAGACGATTTCGAGGGTCGTGACTGTAAAGGTTCCGTCGGGCTGATTTTTCACCCGCGCCATGGTGCCAACCTTCATGCCGAACAGCGGGCGGATGTCAGCGTCCATCTGCCCGAACTTGGTGCCATCCAGCCACCAAAACAGTAGACCATCGTCGGCGCGGTAGCGGAGTTTCTTGTACAGCGTGGCTGTGTCGGGCCTCGCGACGTCGGTCGTGGCGGCCCGACCGATGATTGGATGTAAAAGGCTGCCCGCAATCGCCAGAGTAACAGTCGCGCGGCGGCCTAAATTCAAATGCATGATTTACCTCCCGTTTTAGCCAAAGACTTCGTTGCCTTTCGGTAACAGATGACAAGCTCTTTGCTTAAAATAGACCTGGAGCCTTGACTTGTGGCGACCACGCAACGAGTTTGCATCGGTCGCGAGGGTCTGCAGGCCCTTCATTTTACAATGATAATGCGTGACTCCCTGAAATGAACCATAGGATTCCAATCATGACCTTGAATACCAAGTTGCTCGGTAGTGTCGCTGCGCTATCACTCATGGCGGGCTCAGCCGTGGCCCAAGGCCAGCAAGCCCAGGGCGCCATGGCCCTTGAAGAAATCGTCGTGACCGCCCAACGCCGGTCGGAATCCCTGCAGTCGGTGCCAATCGCGATCACCGCCTTCACCTCGGCCGAACTCGAAAAACGTCAGGTGACCAAGACGCTTGATCTGGTCAACTTCGTGCCCAACATGACAGGCTCGAACAACACCTCTCTCGGCACGGCGAATACCTACTCGCTCCGCGGCCTCAACAGTTCGGAATCGATCCCGACCTTCGATCCCCCGGTCGGCACCTATGTCGACAATGTCTACATCAGCCGCCAGAACGCGAACAACTTCAGCTTCTTTGACATCGAGCGCGTCGAAATTCTCCGCGGCCCGCAGGGAACGCTGTTTGGCCGCAACACGACCGGCGGGGCCGTCAACGTCATCATCAAGAAGCCGCAAGAGGAGTTCGGCGGCTATGCCAACATCGGCTACGGCAAGTACAAACGCTTCGAAGCTAGCGCGTCCGTCGACATCCCCTTTAACGACAAAGTGCTCACCAAGTTCTCGGCGTACTACAACGACGACGCGGGTTACGTGAAAAACCTAACCACCAGCGAACGGATCAACGACGAGAAGTCGGAAGGCTATCGCGCCGCTATTCGCCTCAACCTTTCGGACGACATAATCTGGGACGGCTCTGCAGAATTGATCGACACCTCGCTCGGCAACATCATCAATCAATACGACCCGGCGACGGGCGATCGCGTCACGCGGTCGGGCCTGCGGAAGGGCAAGACCGGCACCGCGTTCCGGGACCTCTTGACCGGCGAAAAGGGCACCTACGGCCTGCATAACACCGCGAAGGTCTTTTCCGCTGTCTCGAACTTCCAGATCAGCGCCGGCGACACCTTCAATGCGGAAATCATTACCGGATTTCGCGGCCTCAACCATGAATTTCTGACCGACCGCCTTTTGACGGTCACGTTCCCCACCGGCGGCATCGCGAACGCAACCGATGGCGGCTATGACCAGTTCACCCAGGAAATCAAGACCACTGGTGAGTTCATGGACGGCAACTTCAATTACGTTGCCGGCGTGTTCTACATCTACGAAGACAACATCACCGACTTCGCCGACAATAACGGCACCAACGCCACGACCGGCATCACCACCGTCGCGGCCGACCGCACGTTGCGCAACAAGACCGAGTCGGCTGCCGGCTACCTGCAGTTTGACGTGAAACCGATCGACGACATCACGTTGACGGCGGGCATTCGCTACACCGACGAAAAGAAAGAAGTCAACTTCCAGACCAACGTGCAGGCGCCCAATCGGCGAACCGCCAACGGCAGCATTGTGGTGCCCTGCACGGCGCCAGCCGGCCAACCGCTGTTCAACGCGGCCACCGGCCTCGCCACCAGCCCCGGCACCTGCAACATCTTCTCGAACCGCGACCTGATCGCCGCCGGTATTCCGGTGTCGAGGAAAATCGCATTGTGGACGCCGCGCTTCGCGGTCAACTATCAGGTGGACGAGGACCTCATGATGTTCGCCTCGGCTACGCGCGGCTTCAAATCAGGCGGTTGGAATGCACGAGGCACCAACGGTGGAGCCTTGCAGCCGTTCGATCCGGAAGTCGTTTGGAGCTACGAGACCGGATTCCGCTCCGACTGGCTCGACAACACCTTCCGCCTCAACACGACCGCCTACTACATGGATGTCGCGGCGGTGCAGACCCCGGCCGCGTCGTTTAATCCAGCGACCGGTCAGCAGGTTTTCATCACCGGCAATTTCGCCGATATCGAGAATTACGGGCTGGAAGTCGAAGCGGTGGCGGCGCCGACCGACGGATTGACGCTGTCGTTCGGGCTCGGTCTGCAGCACATCCGCTACGTCAATCCGGCGGCCTCGATCGTCGCCCAGTTGGCGCAGTGCAAAGCCTTCCGCGCGGCAGGTAATACTGCGGTCACGGGCGGAGGCTGCAACACGGCGATCGTGACCCCTGCTGGCGAGCTCGCCCGTCCGTCGCGCGCGCCCGCCTTCACCGGTACGGCAGGCTTCACCTACGCCATCCCGCTCACAGGCGATCTGCAACTGGTGCCGAACGCCAACTTTCGTCGCGTCAAGGGCCACTGGCTGTCGGGTTCGAACCAGGGCCGCAACCAGGCCAACGGCTTTCAGCCCAGCTACTGGCGCGTGAACGCCGGCGTGACGCTGGAAAATGTCGAAACCCGCTGGTCGCTCGCGGCCGAGTGCGAAAACTGCACTGGGGCAACCGTGATCACAGCCTTCCTGGCGCCGTTATCCTTCCTCGATGAACCATCGAAGTGGGCGATCCGCGCCAAGTACAGGTTCTAAGCCACACTCGAAGAACAAGCGCGAAGAACAAGCGCAAAGATTAAGTTCAACTTGAATGCCGAAGGGCGGGACCGCAAAGTCCCGCCCTTCGCTTTTGTGGAGTTTGACGATGCACATTCTCGTGTTTGGCGGAACCGGCAAGACCGGCGCGCCGGCGGTGAAAAGGCTGATCGAGAAAGGCCACGCGGTGCGCGTGTTTACGCGCGCGCCGGCGAAAGTCGTGGCGGGTGCGACGCCGGTGACCGGCGATCTCGACAAGCCCGAGACACTGACCAGCGTATTCGCCGGCGTCGATGCCGTGCTGATGGTGCTGATGGTCAACCCGGCCGAGCAGGCGCGCGGCCTTGCGATTGTCGCCGCGGCCACGACTGCCGGCGTCAAGCGGATCGGCTTGCTGTCGCTGGTGCACGGCGAGGGCACCGAAGTCGTACCGTTCTACGCCAGCAAGAAAGTCATCGAAGCGGCCATGCGGGAGTCGGGCCTGGAGTGGACGGTTGTTCGCTCGGCGGGTTTCTTTCAGACCGACGCCGGCCTCAAGGGCGACATCGTCGACAAGGGTATCTTCTCGCCGCCGCTCGGTTCCTGCGGCATCAACCGCATCGACACCCGCGACGTCGGCTACGCCCTGGCCGAGGCCCTCACCCGGACGCCGTTTGTCAGCGGCGAGCATCGCATCTTCGGTCCCGAGACTTTGACGGGCGACATCTGCGCCGCGACCTACGCCAAACTGCTCGGTAGGCCGGTCCGCTACATCGGCGACGATCTCGATGCATGGGCCGCGTTCAAGAAGGATGGCTTCCCACCATGGTCGCTCAACGCGCTGCGCCATATGTACGCGGCCACGCAAAAGATCGGCATGAAACCCGAGCTCGGCGAAGCCAAATCCGCCGTGCTGCCGCCGCAGCAGATCACGTTTGAGGATTTCGCCCGCGAGCTTGTCGCCGGCTGGCAGAAATAAGGCATCTAAAGTGTCTGACACTTAATGGTGCTTAAGTGTCAGACACTTTAGCGGGGTAAGGACCAAGCGTGAGGACGATGAACGCGCCGAGGCCAAAGAATGCTCCGGTGGTCAGCAGCGCGAGATCATAATTGCCGTGGGTGTCGAACATCCAGCCGAGCAACGGCGGCGCCAAGGCCGTGCCGCAGACAAAGAACCCATAGAGCGCACCGTAGATAAGGCCGTAGGCTTTAAGACCGA
>VGEM01000345.1 GCA_016869315.1 Alphaproteobacteria bacterium
CTGCGGGGTGAGAACGGCGCGGAACGACGGCTTTGACTGCTGTTCGTGGCGCTTCGGCTCGTGCACCATCCAGATGTAGAGCGCGGTCGACAATGCCGCGAGAACGCTGACGATGTAGACCGGCACTGTCGCGCCGAACCCGGAGAACGCGCCGGCCAGCATCGGGCCGACCACCGAGCCAAGGCCCCAGGTCGCGCCGATGAACGCAACTCCCGAGGCGCGATTTTCGCGCGAGGTCAGATCGGCGATCAGGGCGACGGTGGCGGGATAGACCGCGCCCGAGGTCAAGGAATAGAGCGCACGCGCGGCAACCATCAGCCCGTAGGCGGCGCCGATGCTGAGCACGCCCGACAGACGCCAGTCGATGACCAGGCCGAATGCCGTGTTGGTGAGAATGTAGCCGACACCTCCGATCAGCAGGATCGGTTTACGGCCCCAGGCTTCGCTGATGGCGCCCCACAGCGGGCCGGTCGTCAGCATCAACAGGCCGGAGATGGCAAGCAGACTGCCGAGCTGCCACGCCTCAAGACCCATCTCGCGGGTCAAGGGCGGCATGATGGTGATCAGAAAATTGTTGCCGACCGAGGTGATCAACATGCCGAAACCAAGCGCGATCAGCACGTTTTTCGGCACGCGGCCTTCGGTTTCGGCGGATGCGGTCTTGACTGTTTCGGCGGCGGCTTCTGCCATCGAGCTTCTCCCAGGCGGCAGCGGTTATACGGAAATACCCCCGCCTTGGGTCAACGAATTATGAAAATGACCGGCAGCAGGGCAGCGGACTTGAGATTCCTCAATGTGCATCGGCCGGCAGGTAAGCCGCCGTCATGCCTGCCTTGTCTCGGGCCGGGCGGTTGAAGGGCCCCTTGAGTGTACCGGTGAAGTTTTTGTCGAGAAGGTCGCGATAAGTCGCGGGCGCATCCAGCCCGCGATCGGCACAGATGTGTTCGAACCAGCAAATCCCAACCGCCAGGTGCTTGATCTCTTCACGATAGATGACATCGAGAATGTCGGCCGTGGTTTCATCGCCATTGCCGCGAAGCCGGTTGCAGGTCGCGGGCGTGGTGTCGAGGCCGCGGGCTTCCAATGTCAACGGCACGATGGCGAGGCGCGCCAGGATGTCGTGCGCCGTCGTCTGCGCCGCTTGCCAGAGTCCGTCGTGGGCGGGCAACTCGCCGTAAGCCGCGCCCAATTCCTTGAGACGCCGATCGAGCGCGAGAAAGTGCTCGGCCTCCTCGTCCGCGACGGTGACCCAGTCATCGACAAAGGCGCGCGGCAGCGCTTGGCCGAACCGTGCGATGATGTCCCAGGCGAGATCGACCGCGTTCAGTTCGATGTGGACGAGGGCATGCACCAGCGCGATCTTGCCCTTGGGCCCGGTCGAGCGCTTGGGCATGTCGCCCGGACGGCGAAGTTCGGGCCGGTCGGGGCGGGCAGGGCGGTCGGGGGGTGTGGCCGAGCCCACCTCCAACGCAGCAGCCGCCGCGACCGCCTCACGCGTCATCGCCGCCTTCGCCCACGGATCGGCGGTGTTGAGGATGGCGACGGCGCGGTCGGAAATGGAGGGCATGGCGATGCTGAAAGCTACTCGTCATGCCGCGCGCAGGCGCGGCATCCAGAGGTTTTCGTTCTCATCGAAACAAGAAACTCTGCGCCCCGCGACGAGAAGCTCTTGGGTGCTCAAAGCCCCTTCACCGCCGCCAGCACTTCCTCGGCGTGGCCCGGCACTTTCACCTTGCGCCATTCGGCGCGCAGCACGCCGGCGCCATCGATCACGAAGGTCGAGCGCTCGACGCCCATGTACTTGCGGCCGTACATGCTTTTTTCCTTCCACACGCCGTAGGCTTCGCACACTTTGCCGTCTTCATCGGAGCCGAGCGCGAAGTTGAGCTTGTGCTTGGTCTTGAACTTCTTGTGGCTCTCGACCGAATCTTTCGACACGCCGATGACGACGGCCTTGGATTTCGAAAAGTTCGGCAGACCGTCGCGGAAGTCGCAGGCTTCCTTGGTGCACCCGGACGTGTCGTCCTTCGGGTAGAAGTAAAGCACCACCGGCTTTCCCTTGAGCTCTTTCAGCGAGACCGAACCCGAATCGGTCGCCATCTTGAATTCAGGCGCCTTGGCGCCAATTTTCGCGGGCATCGTCTGTCCTCCTCACATGTATTTCTCTGTCATGCCGCGACTTGCCCGCCTTCGCAAGGATGCTTCGGCGGGTCATATGTGTAGTCCGCCGAAGCTGCGAAGCAGCGAAGGGGGATTCGCGGCATCCAGAGGTATTTGTTGCGCCCGAAACAGAAACCTCTGGACACCGCGCCGACGCGCGGTGTGACGCGTGAACCTCAATGCGGCACTTCGCCGGGAAAGTTCTTACGGGCTTCAAGGCCCGGCAGATCGACGACGCGATCATAAATCGTTGTGACGGCCACCGCATCTGCGCGCAGGCGCGTTTCCAGGTCTGCGAACGAAGCAGCGCCGGCCTGCGCGGCGAGGCGCGACATGAGGCCATTTGGAAATGGCGGTTTTGACTGATCCTCGGGGAGTGTCAGGCGAATCAGCACTTGCAGGCGCGTCAGCAGGGTCAAGGTGTCCGTGAGGATTTTGGCCTGATCGGACGAAAGATCGCCGTTCGTCACCGCGTGCGAAATCAATCCGGCAATCCCGGCGGCCGCCAGATCGCCGGCGGTGGCGTGCTTGAGGCGCAGATATTGCGCAATAAACTCGATGTCGATCAGCCCGCCCTTGCGGCGCTTCAAGTCCCAGAGATCTTCGGCGTCATGTTCGCCGCGCATCCGCCGCCGCATGTCGGCGATGGCGCAGACCAGTGCATCGGTGTCGCGCGGCCGGCGCAGGGTTTCGGCGATGACGCCGCCGATCCGCGCGCGGATGGCATCGCTGCCGACGACGACACGGGCACGCGTCAGGGCCATGTGCTCCCACGTCCAGGCGTCCTCGCGCATGTATTTGTCGAAGGCGGTGACGCTGCAGGCGAGCGGACCTTTGTCGCCCGACGGACGCAGGCGAAGGTCGACATCGTACAGCCGGCCCTGGCCCGACAGCGAGGTGAGGGCGGTGACCAGCCGTTGCGCCAGGCGGATGTAATAGGCCGAGGCCGGCAGGTGGCGGTCGGTGCCCTCAGCCAAGGCCGCCTCGCCGCCGCTATAGACCAGCACCATGTCGAGGTCGGACGCCGGTGTCAATTCGCGGCTGCCGAGTTTGCCGTAGGCGATCACCGCAAGTTCGCTGTCGGGCACGCGGCCATGCTGCCGCGCGAACTCGTCGTGCACCCGGGGCACGATCGCCGACAGAATGGTCTCGGCCACGTCCGACAGCGCGCGCGCGCCGCCGGCCGTGTCGGTCAGGCCGCGCAGGACATGCAAGCCCGCCTTGAAGCGCGTGTCGTTCGACCAGCGCCGCACCGCCTCGAGATAGTCCTCGAAGTCGCGGGCGCCGCGCGTCGCCGCGCCGAGCGCGGCCGCGAGATCGGACTGCATTTTGATCGGCGCGAAGAATTCGGGGTCGAGCACGGCATCCAGTAACGCCGGATTGGCGGTGATGCGATCGGCCAGTCGCGGCGCGTCGCCCATGATGTCGGCGACCAGCGCCAGGGCCTTGGGGTTTGCCTGCAGCACCGACAGCAATTGCACGCCGGTATTGATCTTGTTGAGGCATTGATCAAAGCGCGTGAACGCGGCATCCGATTCGGCCGTCGCGCCGAAGACCTTGAGCAGCGTCGGAATCATCTCGGTCAGGATTTGCCGGGCGCGCAGCGAGCGCGTCGCCTTGTACTTGCCGGTGTGCCATTGGCGCACCGAGCTCGCCACTCCCGACGGATTTTTGAACCCGAGCTTGCGCAAGGTCTCGAGCGTATCGGGATCGTCCTCGGTTCCGGTGAAGACCAGATTGCCGTCGATCGCGAGCGAACTCGATTCCTCGAACAGTCTCGCATAGTGACCCTCAACGGTGAGAAGGCACGCGGTGAGCTCCGCTGAAAAGTCGCTTATCGTGGGATAGCCCAGAAACGCGGCGACATGGGCGAGGCCGGCCTCGTCCTCGGGCAGGGTCTGGGTCTGCTGGTCGGCGATCATTTGCAGGCGGTGCTCGACCCGGCGCAGA
>VGEM01000346.1 GCA_016869315.1 Alphaproteobacteria bacterium
GCGGCAGCCGCCGAAGGCGCGGCAGCGGCACCCGGCGCAACTCCCGCTGCTGGCGCAGCCCCCGCCGCCGGCGCGGCCAAGGGCGCAGCCCCGGCCGCCGGCGCCGCCAAGGCTCCGGAGAAGAAGAAGTAACGCTGATGAATCTTGGGATCGGACGCACCGGCGTCCGATCCCGGGTTCACGCTTTCGCGTCACGAGGTCGCCATGCTGCTCGCGGTCGGTCTCGGCAATCCCGGTTCGGCTTACGCCAACAACCGCCACAACATTGGCTTCATGGTCGTCGAGGCCATGGCCAAGCGGTGGAACTTTGGCCCCTGGCGCGCGCGCTTTCAGGGCCAAACCGCCGATGGCGACATCGACGCTTTGAAAGTCATGGCGCTCAAGCCAGGCACGTTCATGAACCTTTCCGGCCAGGCCGTCGGCGAGGCATCGCGTTTCTTCAAGATCGCCCCGGAACATGTCTTTGTCTTCTACGACGAACTTGAATTGGCGCCAGGGCGCATCAAGGTCAAACGCGGCGGCGGCAACGCCGGCCACAACGGCCTCAAGAGCATCGACGCGCATATTGGCGTGGATTACTGGCGTATCCGCATCGGCATCGGACATCCGGGCGACAAGAACCGCGTCACCAGCCACGTCCTGTCGGACTTCGCCAAGGATGATGCCGCATGGCGCGATCCGTTGATCGACGCCATCGCCGCTGCCATGCCGTTGCTGCTCGGCGGCGACGAGAACAAGTTCATGACCAAGGTCGCGCTGCTGATAAAGCCGCCCGCGCCTCGGGACTCAGCAAAGGACCAGACCTGACATGGGATTCAATTGTGGAATTGTCGGATTGCCCAATGTCGGCAAGTCGACACTGTTCAACGCGCTGACGGCGACCCAGGCCGCGCAGGCGGCCAATTTTCCGTTTTGCACCATCGAGCCTAACGTCGGCCGGGTCGCGCTGCCCGACGACCGCATCGACGTCATCGCCGGCATTACCAAACCGGTGAAGATAACGTTGACGCAACTGGAGTTTGTCGACATCGCCGGCCTGGTGCGCGGCGCCAGCAAAGGCGAAGGCCTCGGCAATCAGTTCCTCGCCAATATCCGCGAGGTCGATGCGATCGTTCACGTGCTGCGCTGCTTCGACGACCCCAATGTCGTTCATGTCGAAGGCTTGGTCGATCCTTTGCGCGACGCCGAGACCGTCGAGACCGAGCTGATGATCGCCGATCTTGAGAGCATCGAGCGCCGCGTCGACCAGAACGCCAAGAAAGCCAAGACCGGCGACAAGGAAGCCAAAGAGCTGATGGCCGTGCTTGATCCGATCTATGCCGCGCTGAAATCAGGCAAGCCGGCCCGCACGGTTCGGCCCGCGGACCCTGCCGCCGACAAGGTCTTTCGCGGCCTCCAACTGCTGACCGGCAAACCAGTTCTGTATGTCTGCAACGTCGAGGAAGGCGCCGCCGCCACCGGCAATGCGCAGTCCGAGCGTGTCGTGGCCAAGGCCAAAGCGGAAGGCGCGGAAGCGGTGGTGATCTCCGCCGCCATCGAAGCGGAAGTCGCCGGGCTTGGCGACGCCGCAGCGCAGAAAGAATTCCTCGAAAGCCTCGGGCTCAAGGAAACCGGGCTTTCGCGCGTCATCCGGGCGGGGTACCGCCTGCTCAATCTGATCACATATTTCACCGCCGGCCCCAAGGAAGTACGCGCCTGGACCATCAAGAAAGGCACCAAGGCGCCCCAGGCGGCCGGTGTCATTCACGGCGATTTCGAACGCGGCTTCATTCGGGCCGAGACGATTTCGTACAATGACTACGTGGCGCTGAAAGGCGAGCAAGGCGCCAAGGATGCCGGCAAGATGCGCTCGGAAGGCAGGGAGTACGTTGTCCAGGATGGCGACGTGCTGTTGTTTCTGTTTAACGTTTGATGCTTGTGAGTCCCCTGAAGAGGACCTACCCATACGGCAACGACAACCCAGCGAGGCCTGCCATGACGACCCTCTCCCGCCGCAGTTTGATCGCCACCAGTGCCTGTCTTCCCTTGATGGCCCCCTTCCCCGCTTTCGCCACCGGTGACCAACGCACCCTTGGCAAGAACGGGATCAAGGTCTCGGGCGTCGGCCTTGGCACCAATAACTTCGGCATGGGCATGGACTATCCCGCCGTTGAGCGCGTCGTTCATGCCGCTGTCGATATGGGCATCACGCTGTTCGACACCGCCGACGTATATGGCCGCGGCGTGTCGGAAGAGACCCTTGGCAGGGCGCTCGGACCACGCCGCAAGAACGTCATTATCGCCACCAAATTCGGAAGCCCCATGGGCCAGGGCGATTTTCCGAAAGGCGGCGGCACGCGGGCCGCGGTTATCAAGCTGACGGAGGATTCGCTGAAGCGCCTCGGCACAGATGTCATCGACCTGCAGCAGTATCATCGGCCGGACGGCGTGACGCCGATCGAGGAAACCCTGGGCGTGCTCAATGATTTGGTGAAGCAGGGCAAGATTCGTGCCATCGGCAGCTCAAATCTCAATGGCCCCGACGCCGCGGCTGCGGAAGCTGCCGCCACGTCCGGCGCCCGCTACGTCACCGCGCAGAATCACTACAGCCTGCTCACCCGCGATATCGAAGCCGATCTCGTGCCGGTCTGCGAGAAGTGCGGTATCGGTATCCTGCCCTTCTTCCCGCTCGAGAGCGGCATGCTGACCGGCAAATACAAGCGCGGCGAAGCGCCGCCGGCCGGCACGCGCCTGGGCAACTGGTCGGCGCGCGGCCCCGGCGTCACCGACCGGTTCATGAGCGACGATAAGTTCACCAAGGTCGAGCAGTTGACCGAGCTCGCCGCCAAGAGCGGCGCCGGGGTGCTCGACATGGCGTTCGGCTGGCTGCTGAACAAGCCCTATGTGTCGAGCGTCATCGCCGGCGCCACCAAGCCCGAGCAGATCGCCGCCAACGTCAAGGCCGCCGCGTGGCGGCCAACCCCGGACGTGGATCGGGAAATCGATCGAATCACCAAACGGGCCTGATCACGCGCGGCACCGATAATGGCTGCGCTCCCGCGTCGGTCGACCTTCGCCGCCGCCATGGCGGTTCTGATCTCAACGCCGGCGCGCGCGGAAACGCGCAGGCTAGGTAAGAATGGAATTAAGGTCTCGGGTGTCGGGCTTGGCACGAACAATTTCGGCGCGCGCATGGACTATGCCGCGACCGAGCGCGTCGTTCATGCCGCCGTCGACATGGGCATCACGCTATTCGACACCGCCGACGTCTATACGCAAGGCGTGTCGGAGGAATTCCTCGGGCGAGCCCTGGGCCCGCGCCGCAAGAATGTGGTGATCGCCACCAAGTTCGGCAACAAGATGCGGGAGGGCAAGTACCCCGACGGCGGCGGCTGGCGCCAAGCGGTGATCGACATGACGGAAGATTCGCTCCGCCGCCTCGGCACCGACGTCATCGATCTGCAGCAGTACCATCGCCCGGACGGCAAAACGCCGATCGAAGAGACCTTGGACGCGCTGAACGATCTGATCAAACAGGGCAAGATCCGCGCCATCGGCAGCTCGAACCTGACCGGACCCGAGGCCACGGCCGCGCATCAGGCGGCGCTCGCAGCCAAGTTAACGCCCTACGTCACGGCGCAGAACCATTATAGCCTCCTCACCCGCGATATTGAGAAAGACCTGGTGCCGGTCTGTGAGCAATACGGCATCGGCGTGTTGCCGTACTTCCCGCTCGAAAGCGGCATGCTGACCGGCAAATACAAACGCGACGAAAAGCCGGCCGAAGGCACGCGTCTATCCGCTTGGGCCCCGCGCACGGCCAATACCACCGAAACCTTCATGAGCGATGCAAACTTCACCAAAGTCGAGAAATTGACAGCGCTCGCCAATCAAAGTGGCGCCACCATCCTGAACATGGCGTTCGGCTGGCTGCTCAATCGACCCTACATCGCGAGCGTCATCGCCGGCGCCACCACAGCCGAGCAGATCGCAGCCAACGTCAAAGCCGGCGAATGGCGGCCGACGCTCGACCTCGATGCGGAAATCGACCGGATCACCCGAGCGGCGTAGGTTAGGGTTCGGAGCCGCGTCGCGGCACCAGCATATCGACGACGTCGC
>VGEM01000347.1 GCA_016869315.1 Alphaproteobacteria bacterium
GTATGCGCCCTCGAGGGCGAACTGGCGCGCACCATCAAGGCAATCGACGGCGTGCAAAGCGCCCGCGTGCACCTCGTCATGCCGCAGCGTGAAATGTTCTCGCGCGAAGAACAGGAACCGACCTCGTCGGTCTACATCAAGATGCGCGGCGGGCGGTTGAACGAGAACCAAGTTCAAGCCATTCAGCACATGATTGCCGCTGCCGTGCCAAAGCTCAAACCCGGCAATATCTCGATCGTCGACGAACGCGGCGCGCTGTTGTCGCGCAGCTTCGAAAACGACGATCAGATGCTGGCGATTCAGCAGGAAGAAACCCGCAACAAGCTCGAAAAGCGCCTGGCCGGATCAGTTACCTCTTTGGTCGAGAGCTCGCTCGGCCCGGGCCGCGTCCGCACCGAAGTGCGCGTCGAGATGGATTTCGACAAGGTCGTCACCAACGAGGAGATCTACAATCCCGATCAGTCGGTCCCACGCTCGACCGTGACGGTCGACGAGAATAACTCCTCGCTTGAGAGCGACCTGAACAACGTCACCGTCGCCCAGAACCTGCCCGACGCTGCGCTCAACAATCAGGGCGGTCCGCGTTCACAGACCGCCGAGCGGCGCACCGAAGAAACGACCAATTTCGAAATCTCGAAAACGGTCAAGAACCAGGTCCGCGATCAGGGCGTCATCAAGCGTCTCTCGGTCGCGTTGCTGGTCGACGGTACTTACACCGAGAACGAAGACGGCACCAAGACATACGAGGCGCTGCCCCAGGAAACGATCGACAAGATCGATGCGCTCACCAAGACCGCGATCGGTTACGACGCCAACCGTGGCGACCAGGTCGAAGTGATCAACATGCCGTTCGCGCCGCTTGACGACCTCGCAGACGGCCCCGACGAGTTCAACTTGCTTGGCTTCTCCAAGGAAGAAGTCATCCGTATGGCAGAAGGCCTTGGCGTGGCCATTGTCGCCGTGCTCGTCATCTTGTTGGTCGTTCGTCCGTTGGTCACCCGCGCGTTCGAGTCGATGCCGCAGGGCGAGGATCAGCTGACCTCCGGCGAAGGCCTGGCGCAATTGACCGGCCCTGGCGGGGTACCGATGCCGGTGCCTGGCGCCGAAGAAGAAGACGACAGCCTCGACGAACTGATCGACATCGACAAGGTCGAAGGCCGCGTGAAGGCGTCGTCGCTGCGCAAGCTCAGCGACATCGTCGACAAGCACCCCGAAGAAGCGCTGTCGATCATTCGGACGTGGTTGTACCAGGAAACTTGAGCGATCGGCGGACTCACGGCGCGGTCGCGCCGGGGGTATAGTTGGTGTTGGTTGGTGGCCGTGGCGGCGCCTGAGAAGGCCCACGCGGCGGCAAACGGGAGAATCCACGCATGGCTCGCGTGAAAGAAGATTATCGCAGTCTCAGCGGCCCGCAGAAGGCCGCCATCATGTTGCTGTCATTGGGCGATGAACAAGCCGCCAAGCTGTTCGGCATGATGGAAGACGACGAGATCACGGAACTCTCGCACATCATGGCCAACCTCGGCACGGTTGACTCGACGATCGTCGAGCGCCTGTTCGTCGACTTTGCCGACGCCATCTCGAACACCGGATCGCTGGTCGGGTCGTACGAATCGACCGAACGCCTCCTGGCCAAGAGCCTTGGCAAGGATCGCGTCAATCTGATCATGGAAGAAATCCGCGGCCCCGCCGGTCGCACCATGTGGGACAAGCTCGGCAACGTGCACGAACAAGTGCTGGCCAACTACCTCAAGAACGAATATCCGCAGACCGTCGCCGTCGTCCTGTCGAAGATCAAATCGGACCACGCCGCCCGCGTGCTGGCGCTGCTGCCCGAAGGCTTCGCGATGGAAGTCGTCATGCGCATGCTGCACATGGAAGCGGTGAAGAAGGAAGTACTCGAGAGCATCGAAAAGACACTCCGCACCGAGTTCATGTCGAACCTTGCCCGCACGGCGCGCCGCGACGCGCACGAAATGATGGCGGAAATCTTCAACAACCTCGATCGCGCCACCGAATCGCGCTTCATCACCGCGCTCGAAGAGCGCAATCGCGAGTCGGCCGAGAAGATCAAGGCGTTGATGTTCACCTTCGACGACTTGGCGCGCCTCGATGCCGCCGGCGTCCAGACCCTATTGCGCCAAGTCGAGAAAGAAAAACTCGCGCTCGGCCTCAAGGGTGCATCGGACACCATCAAGCAGTTGTTCATGGCCAACATGTCGGGCCGCGCCGGCAAGATGCTGGCCGACGACATGGCCTCGCTGGGGCCTGTCCGCCTCAAGGACGTCGAGGAAGCGCAGACCGCGATTGTCACGTTGGCCAAGGAATTGGCCAACTCGGGTCAGATCGTCATCTCCGAAGGCAAGGAGGAAGACGAGCTGGTCTACTAACGACCGCGCCCGCGCCCGCCCATGTCACCGCAACGCAAATCCGTCCGGAAATTCCTGTTCGACCGGTCCTTCGACGACCCGGGCAAGCTCTACATGCCGGGCGAAATGCGCCGCGCCGAATTGGACGCCATGGAAGCGACCGAAGCCCTGGCGGCCCGCGCCGCCCAGGACTCGGCGAGCAATGTCGAGGTTTCCGAGGGCGAAAGCGATGCACCCGCCGTACCGCCGCCGCCTGAAATCAAGTACACCCAGGGCGATCTCGACGCCGCCCGCGAGGACGGCTTTGTCGCAGGCCATGCCAAAGCGGTCGAAGAAGCCGCCACCGCACGCGAGCACTACGTCGCCGATGCGATCAATATAATCTCGCAGAACCTCGCCAAGCTCGACGAGAAGCAGGCCATCGCCAACCGCGACCTCGGCGAGACGGCGATGCGGCTCGCCTTTGCCGTCCTGCGAAAAATCGTGCCCGACCATGCCAAGGACGACGTCGCCGACAACATCAACACATTCGTCAAACAGGTCCTGCCGCTGATTCTCGGCGAACCCAAGATCGTCGTGCGGGTGCATGGGTCGATCGTCAACATGGTCTCGACGCGTCTCAAGGATGTCTTTGCGACATCGAGCTTTCAAGGCGGCTACACCGTTGTCGCCGATTTCGAGCTTCAGCCGGGCGACTGCCGGCTCGATTGGGCCGGCGGCGGCGCCGACCGGTCGGAAGCACGCATCTGGGCTGAAGTTCGCGAAGTAATTGCCGCCAACTACGGGGACGTCGATGTCGATGCCCTCGATGCGGCGGCCGAAACCGAAGCGGCGGCAATCGCCGCTCAACACCAAGACGCTGCAACATAGGTTCTGCGTGGGGGCCGGGGTCGCGACACAAAGCACCCGGACGACAAATGGCGGACGAAGACGACGACAAGAAAGACGGCAAGAAGAAGGTCAGCGATCTCGACCTCGCCGAGCTTGAGGACTCGCGGCCGACCAAGGCCGACGACGCCGATGACGGCTGGGACGATCCGCCGACGGATATCCCCGACAAGCCGCGTTCGGCCCAAGACCTGGAAGCCGTCTATGACATTCCGGTCAAGGTGTCGGCCGTGCTCGGCAAGTCGTCGATGCAAGTGCACGAGCTGTTGAAGCTTGGCCGCGGCGCGGTGGTCGAACTCGACCGCAAGGTCGGCGAGGCGATCGACATTTACGTCAACGATCGGCTCGTGGCCCGCGGCGAAGTGGTCGTGGTCGATGACCGGCTCGGCATCACCATGACCGAAATCATCAAGACTCAGAACAAGAACTGATTAGGTCGCGGGTCGCGCGCGATGTCCGAACACACCGAGATCACGGCGACCGAACGCACGCTTCGCTGGGACGCGGCCACCCTCTTCGGGCTCGGCGCGGCCCTCGTTTTTTTGGCCGCCGGCATCGCCTTCAGCGGATCGCCCGGCGCGTTTTTCGATCTCCCGTCAGTGTTTATCGTCTTGGGCGGCACCGCGGCCGCAACTGTGGTGTGCTTCAACTTTGCCGACATCCGCCAGACCATCGCGTCGCTCGGCGACACCGTGGTGACCCGCGCGCGTGATCCGCGCGACGTCGCCTATACCATGCTCGAGATCGCCGACTTTGGCCGTCGTCACGGCGTGTTGCGGTTGCAGGGCGCGCCGCTCAAGAAGTTCGAACGCGAACCGGTTCTGCACA
>VGEM01000348.1 GCA_016869315.1 Alphaproteobacteria bacterium
GGACGATCACCTTGCCGGGCGCCTCGCCCTTCTCCACCCAATTCTCCAGCACCGTGATCCAATCGACCGAATCCCCGCCGGGGCCGCGCCGGCAATGCGCCATGCCCGGCATCATGAACAGCCGGAAGAATTACTGCGCCGCCTCGTCGCCACCCATCGTGCGGCTGGTGGTCTCGTAGTAGTCGACCGACGCGCCCGACGCGACTTCGTTGTCGTCCCACCCGTGGTAAAGAATCATCTTCCCGCCCGAGTCGCGGAATCGACGCAGGTCCGGATTAGCGGCGTAGCGCAACCAACCCAGAATCGCGCCCCCAAACAGCCAGTCACCGCGCTCGGGGTCCCTATCGTAGTCGTAGGGCTTGCCGGCGTTTGCCGACATCTGTGGCATAAATCCGTTGCCGAAAGTCGAACCGAGTTCGATGACACGGCTTGCACCCGCGCCAACCGGCGAAATGAAGGACGGCACCCAGCCGTACTCGGATCCACGGACCATGCCTGCGTGTCCGTAACTCAACTGCTCGCCCTTCGAATTTGTCGGGCCGTCGTTAATGCGTCGGACGACATCCGCTTCGGCTTTGGTCAGGCAGTCTGATCTGCCTGCACCTTCGCACTGAATTTCGGACGGGTCCCATTTGCAGGCGAGCGGATTTTGCAAAATGCCGTCGACCGCGCCATCCTTGCCGTCGCAGGCCGCGAGCACGGCCTTGCGGACCATCGGCAGCTTGTCGGGCCCCATGATCGCCTTGCCGTCGAGGCCGATGTTGGCGCGCGCGCCCCACTCAAGGTAACTCGGTCCGGTTGAGTACGCAGGCGCCCCGGCGAGGATACCGTCGAAGTCGTGCGGATAGCGTTGCGCCTCGATCACGCCCTGCACGCCACCGGTCGAACAGCCCATGAAATAATTCGTGCGGGCCGGCTTGCCGTAATACTGATCGGCGATCTCTTTCATGGCGAGCGTCACCACGTGCGTGGCGTGATAGCTGAAGTCGATCACGGCGGACAGATCGCCCATGCGATAGGCGGTGATGTTGGGCGCGCCGGTGTGGCCCATGTCGGAAACGATCACCGCGTATCCGCGCGTCAGCGGTTCCTCGGATTGCGCCCGGTAGATCGTGCCGCACATGCCGCCGCAACCGAAGTGCATCAACCGTCCGTTCCAGGCCGTGGTCGGCAATCGAAATTCAAAATTAATGTCGGGCGCGACAATACCGTTGACGCGACACACTTCGGGCAAATCGCGTTCGGCCGGAGCGATCTCAGCGGTCAGAACGAACGTCGGCGCATCGACGATTTGCGCAAACCGGGTGCGGGCAGGCGTTTGATTGGCGTACGCCGTAGCGAAACCGGCGAGCGCTTTGCAAGGCGCAAGGATCTCGCCGCTGCCGGCATTGGTCGCCTTGACGCCGTCGCCAACAGTCGCCGAGATTTGCGTCGCAGAATCGGGATCTGTGGAATAGCCGCCGCCCCAGTCGGTTTGATCCGTCCGTCGTGCTCATGAGGGCTCCCGCCGACCACTCTTCGGCGAAGCGGCACGCCCCCTGATCGACTAATCGTGCCAGAGCGGCTATCTAGCCGCTTGACGCAATTTGACTATGCTGTTGTTGCCCGTTTCACCGCCGATTGAATTGGGGTCCCATGACATCGATGTTCTGGTTTCATTTCCTGCACGTGGTCGCGTTCGCCGTGGTAGTAACGGTCGACCTTCCGGCGTTTTACGCCGCCCGAAGGGCCGCCGAACCGCGCGCGCCCGCAGGCAGCGTTCTGCTCGCGGCGCAGATCATGCGCTGGACCACGGCGTTGTCCGGTATTGCGCTGGTGCTGTTCATGCCGCTCGGTGTCGAGCTCGGCATCGATCTCGGTGTCTACGACCTGATGGCGCCCGGCTGGCTGACAGCCACGTGGGCGGTATCTTTGGCGTGGCTTGCGCTGGTGATCTTCGCAGGACTTCAAGGCACCAGCGCGCTCGGTCGGCGACTCTACACGGTGGAAATCTGGGTTCGCGCCATCATCGGCCTCGGCAACGTCTACGATGGCGCCGTCGGCTTCGGCGGCGAGGGCCTCATCCACGGCGACTGGCTGGCGCTGAAAATATTTCTGTTCGGCATCGCGCTGTTGGCCAGTGCCTGGGTGCGCGCCAAACTGCGGCCGGTCCGGGAAGCCTTGGGCGCGATTAATCCGTTATCCGCGCAGATGTCGACGTTCGATCGGCAGACGGCAAGCAACATTTCGGCCCTGCTGTCGAAAGCCCGGCCCGGCGTTCACACCATCTGGCTGGTGTGCCTGATCGCCGCGTGGATGGGGATCAATAAGCCGTTCTAAGATTCTCACGGTGCGCGAAGCGACAGTTCCGCGGGCGTGAGATCGCGTACGACCCGAAAGCCGAGAGAGTATGCGGCGTTGTCAGGCGATGGGGCTCGGCTGCGATTCGCGGGGCGCAGATTGCCCGGAATCAGGCTCGAGAAGCCGCCGCCGCGATCGACCACCGTGCCGCACTCTCCGCCGCTGCCCCAGGCCGAGCCGTCATGCGGCGCGCCAGTGAGATCGGGCCGGTAGCAGTCGGCCATCCATTCCCAGACATTGCCGATCATGTCGTGCAGGCCGTAAGCGTTGGCCCTGTAAGATCCAACCGCGGCGGTGCCGAAACCGACGCCATCGGTGCACGCGGCGGTACGCCACTTGGGCACCGCCGGCTTGGCGGTTTCGTCACCGATGTTGCCGTGGGCACACGCCGATTCCTCTCCGCCCGGAAAAGCATACGGACTTTGAGTCCCGCCGCGCGCCGCGTATTCCCATTCGGCCTCGCTTGGCAGGCGATAGTTCAAACCCGTCCGTGCGGCGAGCCACGCCGCGTAAGCCGCCGCCTCGCGCCAGGTGACACAGACGACCGGATGATCCTCACCTTGCACGATCAGTGGATCGCGCCACGATTTGCCGTCGACAATTTCGATCTTGTCCCCGGTCCAGACCATGCACTTCTCGCCGAGCTTGACGCCCGTGGCCTGAACATAGGCCGCGAATTCTGCGCGCGTCACCTCGAACTTGCCCATCGCAAGAGGCTTCGCGATCGTGACTTGCCGCGCCGGCCCCTCGTCCTGCTCACGCTGCGGGTCGTCGGCAGGCGAGCCCATGACGAACTGTCCGGCCGGAACAATCACCAGAACCGGGCATTCAACGCAGTCGCGTAGCGGGGCAGCAGCGCCTCCTCCTTGTGCGCAGGCCGAAAGGCCAAGCGCAACGACAATTGGCAGATAGGCAGGCACGCGCATCATTCGCAAGCTCACCGCGGGCTCACCATGATTTTCTCGACCCAGCCCTCGCCGTCGGCGGCGGCGACTTTGTAGAAGGCACCTTGTTCCTCGCCGGTGAAGACGAATTCGCTCGCAGCGCTACTGATCACCTTCGAGGCTTTGTCGGGCGCAGTGTAAAGTTTGACGCCCTTGATCTTGGCGGCCAGCACGGCGCCGGCTTCCAGCCCGCCGCCGGCCTGGGGTGTTGCCGCGGCCATCGCCGGAGCCGACAACGACCCGCGCACCGCGCGGACGATGTTGTTCCAATTGTCGGTAAAGCTCGCCGCAATCACCTTGCCTTCCGCCGTGTTGGCGTAGCCGCCAAGGCCACCGCCGACGCTGCCCGCGCCGAGCAAAGCGCCCAGCTTGAAGTCGGTCGCCTTGGCCGAGCCTTCGGCGGCCGCGATCTGCACCGTCGTGCGCGTGTCGGAGAGCACCATGCTGGTCTGCGCCACCTTCGACTTCATCCCAGCCGCCAGCAATCCGCCGATCTCGCCGGCGCGTCCGGGCAGCAGGCCGAGCGCGGCGCCCGCACCGCCCGCGTTGCCTTCGGAAAAGGCAACATCGGGTGTCAGCAGGTAATTAGATGTAATCATCTGACCGGTGCCCATGTTCTGGCCGCGTTGAAGCTGGCCGCCGCCGGCCAGCGCGCGCTCTCGCAGGATGTTCTGCATGGCCACGCCGCGCTCGACTAGCTGAAAGCAATTCGACTATTGCACGATCAACCGGATCAACCCGGTCGGGCTGGGCAGACCCAAATTGTAAATG
>VGEM01000349.1 GCA_016869315.1 Alphaproteobacteria bacterium
CCCAGCCGAAGCGCCCGACCGCGGTCGAGACCAGAAGCGGGCCCAAGGCGGTGCCGAAATTGACCGCCAGGGATCCACACACCACCAGACCGGTGGCACGGAGGTGGGTTGGAAAAATTTCGGCCACGTAGGCGAACTTCACGGCGGCCGTGCCGTAGAAAAACATGGTCATGACCGCGAACGCGACGATGGTATCGACAAACCCCGATGTCCCCCAGATCAGCACCATGAACGCCGCGGCGCCGAGCGACGTCCAGACAACAACCGTCGTCCGCCGCGTCAGCAGGAACTCGCCGGTGAAAGCCGCCATGATGTAGCCGAGCACGCCGACCGCATTGCCGAGCCCCACGAGATATGCCGAGGAATCGAGTTTCAAGCCACGCGCTTCGACAAAAAAAGTCGGGAAGTAAATCGCCGATCCGCCGTAAGCGACGACGAACAGAAATTGGGCGATAAACAACGTGATGGATCGGCGGCGCATGTCCGGCGTAAATAATTGCCCAATCGATTGCCACAGGCTGCGGTCGCGATTGCCGGCGCTGACTTTCGTGAAGCGCTCCGGTTCGCTCAACGCAACGCGAATGACCCAGACGTATGGAACCGAGAGCAGCGCCACTAGGAACATCACGCGCCAACCGTACGTGACGAGCAATGGCGCCGCGAACAACGAGGCAATGAACCAGCCCATCGGGTAGGCAGTCTGCAGCAGACCAGCCATGATGCCGCGATAGCGCGCCGGCGCCACTTCGGTGACCGCCGCGCCGGTCGCCGGATAAAGCGCGCCGCCCGCGAAGAGCGCCGCCGCCCGAGCGATCGTCAACCAGACCGCATCCGGCACCACCGAATGCAACGCCACGAAGACGCCGGCGCCGGCCAACGACACCTGCATCATCGTCTTGCGGCCAAAGCGGTCGGTCAGATGTCCGAACCATACTTGTAGCAATCCGCCGAGGATGTAGGAAATCGAGACGACGAGGCTCATTTGATTGAGCGTGAGATCGAGATCCTTACGGAGGCTCGGCACGGCATAACTGAAAAGCGCCAGGTCGACCTGGCTGAAGCCATAGGCGATCAGACAGACGGTAAACGTCCGCGCCGGCTGACCTTTGATTTCGGACCACATGCGACTTGATTCCCCGCCTCGCAGCATCATCGGCGGGAGATGACCGGATTACAACCGCGTTGGCGCTCCCACGCATTCAAATCTTGATTGGCACGTCCAATGGCGTGGCCATCACAGCATGAATCAACTGATCGGCGCCCGAATTTCCGATATGAGGAACTGTGTAGGCGCGCGCTTTGGCGACGACTTCAACCTCCGACATGGGACGATCGGGATCACCAGCCACCGAGTCGGCGGTGTACTTGAAGTCGCCATGACCGGTCTTGATGGCCAACCGAGCCCCGCGGTCGACGATGGTGGGGTCGGAAATAAGCGTGTTCAGCGCCTCAAGTCGCCGCTGCTCCGGGTCGGCGAATACGGATGGGTCATATGCCTCCGGCCCGAGCGTTCCGACACGAAGCGCATGCGCGACACCATGCGACAGGCTGAATTGCGCTTGGATCGGCGTCGACGGCGTACGATTGCCGCAGTAGATGGCGGCATCGGGATAGACGGTCAGCTCAAGGCTCGTGATCGACGCCGTATCGCCGCCCCTGGCCGTGAAGTGCGCGATGGCGCAAGCAGCGCCATAGTGGACATGGCGCGCAGCGGCGTAGGGTTTAAGGTATCCCTCGCGAATCAGGAATTCGTCAGGCGGAGCCCACGGGCCTGGACGAGCCCCCGGTGTTGCCAAGGTTTCGGCGGCGAGATCGAAGGAACGCGAGGTCCCGCTAACCCCCGCAGATGCCGCAGCGGCGATCATGATGCCATTTGCGCACGCTCGCGCCGCGAATGTGTTGCGCGCTGTCTTGCCGTCGACGATCGGCGCGATTTGCGACACGGGCATCTGGCCCGCAGCGACGGCCATAGCGGTCATGAATTGGTCGGGACTGAATCGCTGCAATCGCGCGGCCGTCGCGGTCGCTCCGAGCACGCCCCAACTGCCGTCGACATGGAGGCCGGCGCGAATGCGCATCGCCTCACCGGCGCGGCCGCCAATCTCAAAGCCGGCAACGATGGCGTTCAGTATTTCGCCGAAACTCGCTCCGATCTGCTGTCCAAGAGCGAGCGCTACCGGCACGGCATGCAATCCGGGCCGGCCGTGCGCGCGGGCAAGACCTTCGCACGCCTCGTGCCAACACGCCGCCATGGCGCCGACGAACGATGCGGCGGAGGCCGACAGACCGGCTTTCATCCCAGGCCACCGTACAAGGCCGGGCTCTAACTGCGATAGACGTTGCATGGCGGTCCTTGGCTCGGGTGAGGCCAACCCGGCAACCATGCAAGCGAGCGTGTCGAGAACGAGAAGGCGGGCACGATGCTCGACATCGGGACGCTGGACGACGTCGAAATCAAACAGCCATTCGACCGTTGGCGTGATCTGGTCCGCGAGCGTCGCCATGACCTCACCTGTTCTTTCCCGCCCCACTCGGTTTAACATGGGGCAATCGCCATGGTGGAGGAAAAGCAATGAAGCTCGGATCAACGCTGGTCGGTGCTCTCGCGGCATCTGCCAGTGCGCTGGCGGCAGACATCGAACATTCGACAGTGCTTGGTCACAATCTGGTACCACTCGCGGTGATCGAGACTGGGAATCGCGCGGGCCCGCCGATCCTGTTCATCCACGGCTATTCGCAGAGCACGGTGTCATGGGAACGGCAATTGAGCGACGCCGACCTCTTGAAGGATTTTCATCTGATTGCGTTTGATCTTCGCGGCCACGGCGCATCTGCAAAGCCGACCAGACCCAGCGACTACGGCTCGGAGGCTTGGAGCGGCGATGTCGACGCGGTGATCAAGGCGAAAGCGAAGCGTAAACCAATATTGGTGCCGTGGTCCTATGGTGGCCCGGTGGTGATGTCGTATCTCCGTCATGTCGGCCAGTCCAACATTGCCGGAGTCAATTTCGTTGCCGCCGGGACGGCGCTCGGTGGTCCTCAATCGGCGCCCAATACCGATGACCCGGAGATGAAGGCGCGGATCGCCCGCTTCACGGCCATGATCGGCCCCGACATTCACGCCAACCTGGATGCCACCCGGTGGTTCGTCACTTCGCTGACTGCAAAACCGCTGCCTGCGGCCGACATGGAGCGTCATCTCATCACCAACATGATGACCCCCGCTTACGTGCGCGGCGCTATGCTGCAGTTCCGCCCCAATAATGCCGACCTCAAGGGCAAGTTGACCCTGCCGGTGCTGATCACCCATGGCGACGTGGACGCCGTCGTGCCTTATCAAACCGCGCTCGACAACAAGGCGCATCTGCCACACGCCGAACTGTCGACCTACACGGACATCGGTCACGCGCCGTTTCTAGAAGATCCCGCCCGCTTCAATCGCGAGCTCTCGGCCTTCGTCAGAAGGGCCAACGCACCCTAAACCGCGCTCGCGCGATCGTGACCGGTCGCGGCCGTTGACCCCTTGACATGAATTCTATATTTCTATAATTATCGAAATATGGCAATAAAGAACGTCTCTGCAGCTTTGGGCGCCCTCGCCCACGACACGCGGCTCGCCATCTTCCGGCGGCTGGTGGTCGCGGGGGATCATGGCGAACCGGCGGGCGATGTGGCGCGCGGTCTCGAATTGCCGTCGCCGACGCTTTCGTTCCACCTCAAGGAACTGGAACGTGCCGGGCTCGTTACGGCACGGCGCCAAGGGCGGCAGGTGTTCTACGCGGCAGACTTCGCCGGGATGCGCGCGGTGATTGATTTCCTGTTTCAAGACTGTTGCAGGGGCCATGCGGCGGTGCGCCCCCGCACCAACAAAAGGAATTGCGGACCATGAGACTGCACGTTCATGTCGGCGTCGCCGACCTCGACCAATCGATCCCGTTTTATTCTCGGTTGTTTGGCGCGACCCCGACCAAGCGCGAGAAGGACTACGCCAAGTGGATGCTCGACGACCCCAAGGTCAATTTCGCGATATCAAGTCGCGGTAA
>VGEM01000350.1 GCA_016869315.1 Alphaproteobacteria bacterium
CCCCCCCGCGATGTGGGGCCCGAGCCCCACTGCGCTTTCAATGACCCTGGACGCGCCTTGTCGCAACTCAATTTTTCCGATGGGTCATGAATTATTCGCTTGCAGGTTCTGCGCCGCAGCCATTTGGGCGGCCCATGCCAAGGCGTCGTGGCGCAAACGAGCGCCCGGCGGCTGTTATAGGGCCGCGGTGCCGACGCAAACGTCAACAATTGTGTTATCCAAGAGACATTTTGGCGATCCCGGCCACGTCCAACCCGCATTGCAAAAAATTACATATCAATTTTGCGTACCGTTACGGCACAGGAAGCAGCGGCTCCTGACCCGGATCGAGCTGCATGTCGAAGGCTGTCAAGACTCCGGCGGTCATCACGTAGTAGCCCATCAAGGTAACAAGATCGACCAACTGCTGTTTGCCGAACAAGGCGAGGGCTCGGGCATACAATTCCGACGAGACACGCCGGCGCTCGAAGCTGGCGCGGCACAGTTCGATGATCGTTGCGTCGGGTTCGACCAGGCCATCAGACGGCTGGCGATGTTTGATGACGTCGATCGTTTCGGGCGGCACGCCTTCCTTCAGAGCCACGCCTTCGTGCGCCGCCCATTCGAACTGATTGTCCTGGCTGCGCGCGGCGGCCAAGATCGCGATCTCGCGGATTCGGCCCGAGAAAGAAACGCCGTTCCGGAGGTAATTGTTCAAGGGCCGGGTCAGCGCCGCCAGTTTAGGGCTGTGCAAGTAGAGGCCGCTTGGGCCGCGCAAGCCTCGCAATGTCGCCCCTTTGGGGTCGACGACTTGGTCGAAAATCCGCTGGCCCTCGGCATCGAGGTCGTCACGGCGCGGCAGGGGCAGGCGGTTCCCTGACTCGGGGTCGATATCGGCCGGTGCCGCGGTCGCGGGGAGGACGGATGCGGCCAGCGTTGCGGCAGCCACTGTCGCGGCAGCCATTGTCGCGACAGTATCGCGCCGGGTCGAGTCCGTGTTGGGAGACGAAGGTGAGGGCATGGACGCCTCGATTCTTTTGATTGCCGCATCGGATGCTTTCTGGTTCATCGTGTATTGTCCACTGGCAATTTTCGGCCAAAAAGCAGAGCCCGACCATGACCCAAGATGAGATCATTGCTGCGTTGAAACAGTTCCCCGCCGCGACGTTGTCCGAGGTAACCGACAAGCCCTGCGACGTGTCGCCGCCGGTGCAATGCATGGTGCCGGGCGCGCGTGTCGTCGGTCCAGCCTTCACCGTGCGTTGCCCATTGGGCGACAACACGGCCGTGACCCGCGCGGTCGGCCAGGCGCCCAAGGGCAGCGTCATGGTGATCGACTGCGGCGGGCCGCCGCGTACGGCGGTGTGGGGCGAGACCGCCACCATGACCAGCCAGGTCAGGGGCGTTGCCGGTTGCGTTACCAACGGCGCCGTGCGCGACATCGATGCCATCGTCGAGTCCAAGTTTCCCGTATTCGCGACCGGCATCTCGCTCCGCGGTTCGACCAAGGGGCAGACGGGCGAGATCGGCGTTCCCGTCGCCATCGGCGATATCATCGTGAGCCCCGGCGACTACATGTGCGGCGATTCGGATGGCGTTGTTGTCATCCCGGCTGCCGAGGCCGAGGCCATCATCAAGTTGGCAGCACGCCAGCTCGCGGAAGAGCAGGGGCGTGCCGAACGCATCAAGGCCGGCGTGCCCCTATCGGAAATTCTCGCGACGTCGGGCAATCGCGGCGGCCGGTAAGCGCGATGGATTTGTTCACCCAGGGCGCGCTCGGCGCGGCGCTGTCTCAGGCCGCGACCCGACGCCAGGGCGACCTGCGCCTTGCCGGGATTGCGGGGTTTTTGGCTGGGCTCGCGCCCGATATCGACGCGTTGATCCGCTCGCCCAGCGATCCGCTGACGTTCCTCGAGTACCACCGGCATTTCACGCATTCGTTGGCGTTCATTCCGATTGGCGGGCTGATCGTGGCTTTGTTGCTCCGGACAGTTCTTCGCGCCCGCTGGCGCTTGTCGTTTCTCGATACATTCTTTTCTTGCACGCTCGGCTTCGCGACGCATGGATTGCTCGACGCCGCGACGTCGTATGGCACCATGTTGTTCTGGCCGTTCAGCGACGAAAGAATTTCATGGAGTGTCGTGTCGATCGTCGATCCGGCCTTCACGTTGCCGCTGACAGGATTGATCGCGCTTTCGATGATCAAGCTGCGTCCGATTTTTGCAGCCGCCGGTTTGGCTTGGGCGCTGGCGTATCTTGGTATCGCCCAAGTCCAGCACGCCGCGGCGATGGAGCAGGCGACGCAACTCGCGTCGACGCGCGGTCATACGCCGGTGCGCGTCGAAGCAAAGCCGAGCTTCGCCAATATTCTGGTGTGGAAGACGATCTATGAAACACCCGAACACTTTTACGTCGATGCCGTGCGGGCGGGTGTGTCGCCGAAATCCTTCCCGGGCGTCATGATTCCAAAACTCGAGCACGCCCGTGACCTGCCGTGGCTCGACCCGACGACGCAGCAGGGGCGTGATATTGAACGCTTCCGGTTCTTCAGTGACGGGTTCATCGCCCGCGATCCAAGCGATCCGCTCCGCGTGATTGATATCCGGTATTCGTTCGTGCCGAACCAGGTCAACGCGCTGTGGTCGATCGAACTCTCGCGCACAGCCGGGGTGGATGACCATGCCGTCTATCGAACGCACCGCAGCGATGTGAATGAGGGTCTCTCGGCGCTGTGGCGCATGGTCGTGGCACGATGACACCGTGGCCGGCAGCCTGCTGCCGTTTGCCATAGACCATTGTGTCTGGGTCGGTATCATGAGGTTGTTGGTTGGCGTGTGATGCGCAGGGTAGGGTTCGTGTACTTTGATTTTCATTTGGGGCGCCGTCCAATGACGGTCGCCGCGACCCTCGTTTTCTCCGTTCTGGCCGTATCGCCGGTTTCCGCTCAACGGTCCCAGGAGAACGCGGTGGCCGAGGCAGAAGATGCCTTTGGTAGTGCCGTCGGCAACGAAGTGATCGGCCTCTATACCGCCGGCAGCGCGCGTGGGTTCAGTCCGACCCAGGCCGGCAATCTACGCATCAACGGGATGTTTTTCGACCAGGCCGGGATGCTCAATCAGCGCATGGTCAGGGGTTCGACCGTCCACGTCGGCATTAGCGCGCAAGGCTATCCGTTTCCGGCGCCGACCGGGGTCGTCGACTACGCGTTGCGCACCCCGGGCGACAAAGCGGTGACAAGTGTCGTGCTGACGCAGGGCGCTATCTTCGATTATTCGCGCTACTTGGCCGAGGTCGACGTTCAAGCGCCCATCGTAAAAGACCGTTTCAGCGTCGGCGGCGGTTTCACTTATCAGCACAACAACGCGCACGAGGTCGCCGTCGGCGACCGTAACCTCAATGGCGCCGTGCTCGGTCACTTCACGCCGAATGACAATGTGACTGTCACGGCGTTTTGGAGCTTGCTCGATACCGAAGCGATCGACGGCGACCGGCCGCGCGTGTTCGTTGGCGACAATGATCCGCCGAGATTTCGCGCCGACGACATGACCAGTCCCGAGTGGCTGTTTTTCGGTTTTCGCGTGTTGAATTGGGGTGCCGTCGGAAGCGTCGACCTGCCCGACCAATGGCGCCTCGAGGCCGGCGCGTTCCGCTCCGAGAACAATTTTCCGCGCGTCTATACCGGATTCGTTCTCAACGTCGACCAGCAGGGGACGGGTGACTATGCCATCGAGCAGGTGCCGCCCCGCTTCAATCGCTCGACCTCGGGCGAGGCGCGCTTGTCGAAGACCGTGATCGAGAACAGCCGTCGTCACAAGTTCTTCGCGATGGCGCGCGGTCGTGAACGCGACACGACGTTTGGCGGCGGCGATCTCAGAAGATTTGGCCGCGTGACCTTGGGCGCGATCCCGCTTCCGGTCGAACCCGTCTATCGCACAACTGCAACCACCGCGACGACCACCAAGCAGCTGACCGGTGGTCTTGGTTACGAAGGCGTGTGGCTCGACGTCGGGCAGCTCAGCGTCGCGCTTCAGAAGACCGACTACCGCCGCGATATCACG
>VGEM01000351.1 GCA_016869315.1 Alphaproteobacteria bacterium
GTGAACACCCCCATGGTGAAGAACGGCAACGACGCAACTCCGCAGCCGCCGACGAAGAACGCGGCCGCCACTGATCGCCAGCCGGCGCGAAATTCAGACGCCGGCGCCGCCATCATCGTTCGAATTTTTCCGGCGCGCGTTGAAAGGAACCAAGGGGGTCGCGAGCGATGTCAGGATAACGTTCAGCCACCGTGCGACGGTATCGATCCGGCATGTTGTCGAAACGCGCAACCTTGCGACCGACAGTGCGCGAATACATCGTGCCCGGACGATCGGCCATGTTCATCCAACGCTGCCAGCTCGTTACTTCCTGGGCGTGAGCGCTGGCCTCGGCGTTGGTGACGGCCGGATCCAACACTTGGGCCCGGCTGCCGCGATAGGTTGTCCAATCATTGACGCGAAACGGTGCGCCACC
This sequence comes from Alphaproteobacteria bacterium, assembly GCA_016869315.1. Lineage (GTDB taxonomy): Bacteria > Pseudomonadota > Alphaproteobacteria > Rhodospirillales > Rhodospirillaceae > VGEM01. The sequence continues at coordinate 416 of VGEM01000351.1, forward strand.
GCCCGGCGGCGTCACCGCTGCGGTGTAGTCGTCATGAACCCAGACATCATCACCTTCAATCAACATTGGCCCAATGGTATTGGTCGCCGTTACCGCCGCACCGCCCAGCTCGGTTGGCAAAATCAAACTGCCATCCGGGCGATACCGATTCTGATTGGGCCCAATTGGACGATTGGTGATGGCAACCTTTTCTCCGGTGTACGGGTTAAGCCAGTCGCTCAGGAGCTTGCCAGTATCGAGATCGCGATAAAATACGAGTTCGTAAGACGAAACAACGACGCCACCGTCGGCCTGGTTCGCGATCTTGAACCAGAACCCGACGTCCATCACGAACAGCGGCCGCACGTCGGCGTCAACCTGGCCGTACTTGATGCCCTCCATCCACCAGAAGACGACACCGTCGTCCAGCCGATAGCGCAGCTTTCTGAACGCGCGGCGAACGTCGGCGGGATCGGTCGAGTCGCTTGCGAAGGCAGGCATCGCGGCAAGGTGTGCCAGCAAGGCGCGTCGGGCCAACATCACGCCACCTGCCTGGCTTTGGCCAAGGTCAGCATCATGAGCGCACTGGCGACGAAGCACCCCGAGATCGCATACAGCGCCGGTACGTAGGTCCCGAGACTGTCGAACACCATGCCGACGAGCACCGGCGAAAGCCCGGTTGCGATCACGAACAAGCCGTACATGCAGCCGTAAATCAACCCGTACTGTTTGAAGCCGAGATAGCGCGCCGTCAGAAACGCCAGGAGATCGAACTCGGCGCCTCCGGCAAAACCAACCATCATGGCGGCAATCGTCACCATCGTCCGCGACTGGTCCTCGCCGGTCAGAATGAGAGCGGCGATGGCGGGTACACCAAGCACGACGGCCGCAACACCCGGTGGCCAGAATTTGTCGACGAGGTATCCGGCGACAACGCGCCCCGCCACGACGGCAATGCCAAGGAAAGTCGCAATTTTGGCCGCATCTATCGCCGTCAAACCTCGATCCGTCAAAAGCGGAATCAAATGCGGCGCCACGCCGCTGGTTCCGAGTCCAGCGAAGAACAACCCGAGGCCAATGCCCCAAAAGGCGTAGCCGCGGACCGATTCCTTGAGAGTCAATCCGGTCATGGGCTTCGCCGGCTCATCTTTCTGCCGCGTTGCATTGCCAAGTTTGCCGAGAACAATCCATGCCACTGGCGTGGCGATGACGGCTGGCAAGATGGCGAGGCCAATATAGGCAAGGCGCCATCCGTACTCCGTCACCAGCCAGGTCGAGTAAATCGGCACGATGGCCGCACACACGCCGCTGCCCGTCAGCGCAAGACCGAGCGCGAAGCCGCGTTTGGCCTCGAATTCGGACATGATGGCCCGGCTCCACGTAATCGATGTCGTGCCCGCGCCGATCGCGCCGGCAAAGATTCCGAAAGCATAGAACTGCATCAAATTGTTGGTCCCAAGACCGAGCAAGACCAGCGCCACACCAAAGCCAAGCGACGATATGACCGTGACGCCGCGCACACCGCGACGGTCCATGATCATGCCAATGATCGGCCCACCGATCAGAACGCCGATGACGTAACAGGCGAGCAGCCCCTGAATTTCGGCGCGTGACCATCCAAATGCATCTGTCAGCGGCTTGGTGAAAACACCGACCGTATAAATCGAAATACCCGATATGCCGCAACCGGTGCCGATCAATCCCGCCACAATCAGCGGCCAGCCGCGGATCAGCTCGGCCTTGCCCCGTTCGCGCAGGTCTGACATGTGCGCCCCCTTCGACACTGTAAGGCCCTCTCACCCTCGCCGCCCAGGCAAAAATTTGATATGATCTGCGAAATTCACCTCGTGAGGTCGCCACGGCTGATGCTCCGAAGCCCGCCGATGCCCCTAAGGTGCCCGCCGGCGCCGGCGCCATGAAGAAATTGCCGGGCGACGATGCCGGCGACGAGACAAAAGCGAAAAAGCCCGTATTGACACCGACGCCAACGTCGGGCCGCCACATCGGGCGAGGCCTCATCGCCGCCTCGGTCATCATCGCGCTCGCGTGGATCGTCGTCGACCGCACCGGTGATCGCTACGAACTGGTGCCGGTTCAGACTCAATAAAATACGTTCATGTACCGGATCGACAGGCTGAGCGGCGGCGTGCACTTCTGCACGACACAGCAGTGCGTCGAACTTCCGGTAAAGTAGGCGCGGCCGCCTATTTCTGATCGTACCGTTCTACGCCATCCCAGCTGACCGGCGGAGGATCGGCGATGTAGAGCGCGGCGATTGGTTCATTCGGTTCGTCCCGTGCGATCGTCTTGAAGCGTTCGAGCGCGCCATCCCAATCCCGTTGGATATAATGGCCGAACGCGCGATCCCAGGCGGCACATCGCGTGATCTCTCCTTCCGACATCTCGCCTCTTGCACCGATCAGTTCGTGCACCGTCAAGGGCTCGTTGACCCCCTTTGGCGCGACGCGGTCGACAGCCCGAAACAAGTATTCACCTTCGCAGGCCGATCTGATGTGATCGGTTGCAAGAATCGTCGTTCCATAATGCTTGTTGAGCCCTTCGATTCGGGAGGCAAGATTGACCGCACTGCCGATCACGGTGAAATCGAGTCGCTCGTTGGACCCGATATTGCCCACGACAACCTCGCCGCAGTGAAGCCCGATGCGTGTGTGCCAGGGCCACTTACTGGCGACCTTCCATTCCGCCTCAAGGCGTTCGCTGACGCGTTTCATCCGAAGCGCGGCGCGACAACTCATTGCCTCATGTCCCGATTGATCGGTAACGCCGTTCCAATAACTGAAAATGGCGTCACCGACATATTTGTCGACGGTACCGCCTTCAGCCAGAATCTCGTCGGTTAGTTTGGTGAGATAGTCGGTCATGTCGCCCAGCAACCGTTCGGGATCAAGCTTCTCTGCCATGGTGGTGAAATCGTTGACGTCCGTCATCAGCAGCGACAATCGCCGCCGTTCGCCGAAGACGTTGGCCGATCCCGTGGCGATGATGCGCTTGACGTGATCGCGCGGCACGAACCGGCAAATATTCTGCAACGCCGCGCCCGAGCGTCGCGTACTGTCGATCAGCGCTTGAAACTCGGATATGCCCGAGCGCATGCCGCCGGCAAAATCGAACTTCAGCTGGAGCGTCGCTTCCGCAAAGTGCAGAGATTGAGCAACGGTCGCGCGACCCTTCGGGCAACCATTACAGCAACCGGCAAGGTGAAAAGCCAAGTCAGCAGCACCATGCCGAGCGTGGCATAGAGATTGGTGCGAAACGGCGCTTCGAGCGAGTCAAGCCGTTTGGCCACGCCGGCATAGAGCGACAATTCACCGCCACCACGCAAACTGATCGGCACGGCGCTGGCGTAGTAGCTGGCCGATCCGCTCTCAAGCGTCAGTCCATCGACGATGCCAGACTGCTTGAAGGTGTCGAGAATGGCCCGATCTAATTCCGCATCGGCGCTTTCGGTCGCAGCATCGGTCCAAGCCCCGGTGCTGCCGTAGGATTTGCCGTCCTTGTCGAATACTACCAGATGTTCATTGGCGGCATTGTGGACAGCCTGAAGCGCCGTGGTCACATCGTCCTGGCCGACGTCGATG